>JAYTNK010000542.1:0-17231 GCA_043748375.1 Cytophagales bacterium | reverse complement strand
AACAGATAAACTTGCCTACCATACAAAAACAAACTTGCCTGCCGAAATCAAGCATAAACAAGAAATGGAATTTTATTTATTTTATGAAAGTCTTATTTGCCAAACATTGAATATAGTAGGCAAGGCAGAAGAAGCTTTAAAGCGTATTGAAATATTTATAAAAAAATACCCTAATTTTGAAACCAGCCCTAAAAAAATAATTTTAGAAGCTGAAAAAATAATAGCAGAAATTGCTATTCAAAAAATAAATTTTGACAATAAACTTTTAGAAAAAATAAAAGAATATTATGAACAAAATTTATTGTGGGATATAGAAGAATTGTATTTGCGTTTACTGTATCTTTCTGAAGATGAGAAACATCACGAAGTAGCGAAAGAAATTGCAAAAAGTATTGGATTTAGATTTTACGAAAAAGTAGTAATTACTTTTGTATAAAATTGTAAATCAAGATACTTATAATCAATAAACTGACCCCTAAATAGGTGCGCAAACTTACCTTTTCATGATGGGCAAAACGCGCTATAGCGATAGGCAAGATATGCCCTACAGTACCTAAAATCACCAAAATTGTAATATCTAAATGATAAAAAGAAACATTGGTAAAATAGACACCCAAACTACCCAATACGGCAATTGTAACAATCGTTTTGAAAACTTTGCTTAAACCTGCAGGCAAGAAGGCTTGCCTGCCCTCGCGCATAAGGGTAGGCAAGAAGTGTATCAAGCTCATGCACAAAATAGTTCCCTCTAAAATAAAACCAAAAAAAGCAGACCCTAATTTGCGTACAGGCAAGCTGAAAAATGGATAACTTATTCCCCAAAAAAACATAGCCAAAAGCGCGAAAATAATAGCTTTATCCAAGCTAAAAACCTTGCCTAATTGCCACTTTTGAAGTAAAAATATGCCTATAAAAGTAAGCGAAAAAACACTTATTTTAGCCCAACTTAAGCTTTCTTGAAAATAGAAAACACCCACTAAAAATGGCAGCACTAAGCCACTCAAATTGATAATAGGCACTACGCGCGTAATTTCCCCAAAACGATTGGCGTAATTAAAAAAGAATAAGCCGTAAAACGAAACCATCGAGATAAAAATCGCTTTGCCTACATCTATCCAACTATAGGCAAGCATAGGAGGCGATAAAAAATAAGTGGTTAAACCTAAAAATAAAGTAGTGAAAATATTGCGGTACATGATGACCAACGCAGGCTCAAGTACTGAAACAGGCTTTTTCCAAAGCGTATTGGTGATACTGAAGCACGTCTGCGCCATGAGGGTGGCAAAAAAGGCTAAGAAAAATGGCGACATGAGTGCTTTTTTAGGCTAATACAAAATACATTTCTACCTCACCTTTGTTTTTGGCTTGGATTTTCCCACGAGGTTCGCACACAAATTTATCTTTGACAAGTTCGTAAGTGGTTTGTGAAATATTTACTTTGTTGGCTTCCCCGCTTGATTCCATACGACTGGCTATGTTTACGGCATCTCCCCACACATCATAAGCAAATTTGTTCTTGCCTATCACGCCCGCTATCACGCAACCCGTATGAATGCCCAATCGAAGCTCCCATACAGGCAAGTTCTTGGCTCGTTTTTCGGCAATCCATTGCGCCATAAACGCCTGCATCGCTAACCCTGCCCGTACTGCGTCTATGGCATTGGTGTCATTTTTGACGGGAATGCCCGCAACTGCCATATAGGAATCGCCTATAGTTTTTATCTTTTCGAGATTATATTGCTCGCAAATCTCATCAAAAGCGAGGAAACAAGTATTCAATTCCTCAATCACCTCTTGCGGAGGCAGTAGCTCGACAAGATTTGTAAACCCTTTAAAATCAGTAAATAAGATAGTCGTTTGGTCATAAAAATGAGGCGTGGCATAGCCTTTTTCTTTCAATTCATCAGCCACTTCTTCTGGTAAAATATTCAGTAAAAGTTTTTCAGATTTTAACTTTTCCTCTATAATATAAGTGTTTTGTTGAGCGATTAGGTCGTTGGCTTTTTTGAGTTCAATGTTCTTAAGTTTATGAATTTCTAAATCATGTTTTGCTTCCAAACTTGCGTGTTTTGCTTCGTTTTCTTCCCCCATTACTATAGTGTATATTTCCATATACTTTTCATAGTAGGCAAGGGCTTCTTTGGATTTATCCAATAGTTTATAAACCTCTGCCAAACCTTGATAAGCGCGTTGCAAGCGTGGGTTTGCCATAATAGAAGACGTACTTTCTACGGATTTTTGATAATAAAATAAGGCATTAGGATAATCATTTAGTGTCGTATAAATGCGTCCTAAGTTTAGTTCGGTAGAACTCATGCCCAATATGTTTTGCAATTCTACCCGTATATCGTATGCTTTTTGCAGGTAAGAAAGGGCTAACGGATAGTTGTTCTGTTGTTCATATACCACGCCTATGTCATTATACATACGTGCTTCTACGGTAGGCAAGTCGTTTTTTTGAGCGCAAGGCAGGGCTTTTTCGTAGTATTCCAAAGCCAATGTATATTCTTTTCTGGCGGTAGCGATATTGCCCAATCCTCCTAAAGTAGAAGTAAAGCCTTCTAAGTCGCCTATTTGTTCAAAAATATCTAAAGCTTCGCTATAAATGAGATGCGCTTGCTCGTATTGTTTCATTTCTACATAAAAGCTTCCTAAAATATAGGAAGTCCACGCCACACCTGACGGAATATCTCCTTGCTTAGACAATTCAACAGATTTGTGTGCATACTCAAAGCCTAAATCAAAATCACCCATACGCCAATAAACATTGCCGTAGAGTATATAAAGCCAAGCCAAAGAGTAAGAAGTGGAATCTTTTAATACGATTAAGGCTTCTTCTAAGTATTGCAAGGCTCTTTTAGTGTCATTTTCTCTAAAATAAGCTTGGGAGGCAAACATTACTTTTGCCTCCGCCATGCCTAATTCATGCCCTATACTTTCCGACAATTTGTAGAGTTCTTGCGCACTTTCATACGCGCTAAGGCGGTCATTGATGCGTGTTTCAGCTATTTTTTTGCCAAGTTTTTTAATAGCAGCCATTGTGAGGCTTTTTTCTTGTTCAGTCTGGGTTTCATTCATTTACTTTACAATGTTTAATCTTAAAGGTGGAAGTTAAACAACATGGTATTCTGTAGTACATAATACTATTTATACCCTTAGGCACAATTTATATACAGACTTACCTTCTAATGATTTATATTTTTTTTGCCCCATAAAACACGTAAAGTATTTCGCGTGCTATGAGTTGGCAGGTTTCATCATAGACTTGGTTTTCTGTGGCAGTCTTGTCAGCATATTTGGGGTCTCCGTAGCCATGATAAATGCGCTTGCCTGCCCCCGCTACAGCTGGACAAGCCCCATCTGCTTGAGAACAAACCAAGACGGCACAAAAGTTCTTTGAGGGGTTTTGATTGTCGTCATATTTTTTGGAAAACAAGTAGAAAGGGGTAGCTTTTTTGCCTATACGAACCTCATAACGTGGATTATCGGCTACAGTAACGGGCGCGCTGATTTGATTGATTTTTTCAATCTGAACTCCTGTGCGTTGTAGGCAAGCTACAGTGCGTGGGTTGCAAGCGGTGGCTTCTGTACCTCCTGAAAAGGCTTGGATTTTGGCAAGGTCAAATTTATAGTAAGTCGCTGCTATGTTTGCCCAAACCTGTGCGAATTGGCTTCTACGAGAGTTATGGGTGCAAATAAAAACTAAACTTGCCTCCTCATTGCCTGCTATTTTCTCTTTGAGATAAGCACTAATTTGTTGTAAATTCTCTTTTCTTTCGGTAGAAATTAAGTCAAATTCTTTTTCAATCTTTTGGCAGTATGCCTTTAGTTCGGGGTAAAGTTTTTGTGCTTGCATGGGCAGGTAGGCAAGTAATAGACAAAGTAAAAGGAGTAAATGCTTCATGATTTTGATAAAAGAAATTAAAAAAAATGGTTCTTAGAAAGTTATTGCGGGAATTTTTTTGTGGGTTTCCAAAAGTGCCTTTTTACATAGAATAGGGGTTGCAACCCCTATTCTATGTAAAAAAACCCGTATAAATTTTAAAAGAACCAAAAAAATAAAAAAGACAGCCATGCCAAAAGCAAGTTTTGGCATGGCTGTCTATTGTGGGGTAGGCAAGTAGTTTTTAAGCGGCTACTACTGCTACTACTTTGCGTTCTTTCAAGCGAGCCGCCTTACCTGTTTTACCACGTAGGTAATATAAGCGCGCGCGCCTTACAACGCCATAACGCACCACTTCAATCTTCTCGATATTAGGAGAAAGAATGGGGAATATACGCTCCACACCAATACCATTGGATATTTTGCGTATCGTGAAAGTTTCGCCTCCGCTGTTCGGATTGCGTCTTTGGATAACCGTACCTTTAAACTGTTGAATACGCGTTTTCGCGCCTTCAGTAATTTTCAAGTGAACGTTGATGGTATCGCCAGCTTTGAAGTCGGGGTATTTCGCTTCAGCTAAACGCGCCCTGTCTTGGGCTTCTACAAACTTTATTAAGTCCATATTGTTATATAATTATAGGTACATACAAAATAGGGTGCAAAATTAGCGGTTTTTTTTGATATTTTCATGTTTTGCATAAAAAAAAGTTTCAGAACACGTCTGAAACTATGTATGAATGATTTTCACACGTTTTTTTTGCTTGCCTACATAAATAAACCCATAGCTGCAGCGGCTACAGAGCCAATAGTAGCTATCCACGCGCCTTGATTTGCCTTGTCATACTCCATATCACTGAAGCCTTTCCACGCACCACGAATATTTACCAAACTCAATATAAAAGGAACGATAGCCACATAGTCCCAAACAGAAAAGCCTAACGTAAGAGCTCCCACAAGGCTTACTAAATAGCCAACAGAGGCTATACTGAATACGCCAGAATGGGTGAGTATTGATTTGCGCGTTAATGAATGTTGATCGCTCATAATTTCAAAAAAAAGAAAGAAGGGTTATTTTGGCATAAAGATAAATTATTTTTTCTATAATACAAAATTATAAGTGAGTATTATCTATTTATTACGTTCAATTTTATTTTTTAATAAATTGGCTATCAGTCATTTATATAGTAAAATGAATTAAAATAATTTTCAAATAATGCTTACCAATAAACAATTACTATAAAAAGTTGTTGCTTTCTAATATATCGCCTATTTTTACAAAAACAAGGTACTTCTCACAAAATTATCATGAGCAATATACCCAATATTACTGCCAATGTAGTAAAAATAGGCACTTCTTCAGGCAGTGGCAGTGGCTTCTATTTGAAGAAGTATGGCTTGGTAGTTACTAATAACCATGTAGTAGCAGGTCACAAAACAGTTTCTATAGAAACTCAAAGCCAAGACCGTCTTACGGCAAGAGTAGTTTTTTTAGACCCAATAGTCGACCTTGCTTTCTTACTCCCCTCGCGTCCACTTCCTGATACACCCGAATTATTCATACAACCTTCAAACGCGCTACAATCTATGGACAGAGTAGCGGTGTTAGGATTCCCTTATGGAATGCCATTTACGATTACTGACGGCGTGATTTCCTCAACCAAACAGCTCATGAATGGCAGACACTATATCCAAACAGATGCAGCCGTAAATCCTGGCAATTCGGGTGGCCCTTTGGTAAACCTCAGAGGCGAAATAGTAGGTGTAACTACAGCGAAATTTACCAATGCAGACAACATGGGCTTTGCTATTTTGGCTGATGACCTTATAGCCGACCTTGAGTCATTTGCAGAAAATATAGATTTACAGTTCTCAGTTAAATGTCCTTCTTGCAGTAGCTTGCTCTTTGAAAAGATGGAGTACTGCCAAAACTGTGGGGCAGAAATAGACCAAACTACCTTGTTTGATGAGCCAAAATCTAGCCCACTTGCTACATTTGTGGAAGATAGCTTAAGGAAGTTGGATATAGACCCGATTATCGCTCGCAACGGCTCTGATTATTGGGAGTTTCATCAGGGGAGTTCTTTGGTGCGAATTTTTGTATATAATAAAAACTATTTGTACACCACAAGTCCGCTCGTTAAAATCCCCAAAAGCAATCTTGAACCCGTATATCGATACTTATTGAGCCATCCTGCCAAACCATTTGTATTTGGAATATGGCAAGGCATGATTTATCTTTCCTATCGCATACACATGAGCGATATTCAAAGTAGCCTTAAAGAGGAGATTCAACATAATATTGCACAATTTGCCCAAAAAGCAGATGAAATGGACAACTATCTGATAGACACGTTTGGCTGTGAGCGTTCCGAATACGCGCGGTTTTAAGTCCCAATTTCAAACCCTTGTTTGATGTCTTCACCAAACAATTTTATACTAAATTCTAATTGCTTTTATTTTATGACAGCAGAAAAAATATGTACTATTGCTGATGCCTGCACACGGATACAAATGTGGCAGGCACAAGGCGACCTAGTAGTGTTCACCAACGGCTGTTTTGATATTGTACACTTAGGGCATATTGATTACTTAGAAAAGGCGCACGCCAAAGGGCAACGTCTTGTAATAGGGTTAAATAGCGATGCCTCTGTACGAAGACTTAAGGGTGAGAAACGCCCTATAATACCTATCTATCCGCGCGCACGCATGATGGCAAGTTTTGAATTTGTCGATCTGGTTGTAGTATTTGAAGAGGATACGCCTCAAGTGCTTATTGAAACCGTAAAACCTGATATTTTAGTAAAAGGGAGCGACTATGCCGTTGAAAATATCGTAGGCGCATCTTTTGTCATAGAGAGGGGAGGCAAGGTTGAAACAATAGATTTAGTAGAAGGTTACTCAACTACCAACCTTATTGATAAAATAAGAGAAGCCTATACAAGCTAAATACTTGTACTAACTTGTTTTTCTAATAGACTGCTTGCGAAAGTCTAATAACTAAACCACCTTGCCTACGTATGCAGGCAAGGTGGTTTATGGGTAGGTAGGCAAGGGATTTTACTTCAATAGCGATATTTTCGCACCATTTTGCAGGTTTACTTGTCCTGTGGTAACTATGTTTTCACCTTCAGTAATGCCTTCATAAATTTCGACCATGTCATCTTTGAGAATGCCTGTTTTCACTTTGCGAAGTTCTACTGTATTATCAGCTTTTACAATATAGACTTGGGCATCTTTCAAACTGCCTATGATGCCTTTGCGCGGAATAAGCAATGCCGAGCCTGTTTTGTTGAATTCAAAAACTGCTGTGCCAAACATACCCGCTTTGAGTGGATACTGGGCGTTGTTTTGCAAATCTATGTCAATCGCATAGCGTTTGGAAGCATCTGCTTTTACAGCAATATGGCGAACTACACCCACATAGGTAGCGTTGCTGTGTATATCAGCGCGAATAGTTACGCTTAATCCTTCTCGGATTTTGAGTACTTCTACATCAGAAACTCTAATAACCAATTTCAACCCACCAATATCTGTAATATCAGCTATAGGCGCACCTGGAGCAAGAAAACTACCGCGTTCTATGTATTTACGGACTACAGTTCCTGACATAGGTGCTTTTACAATCGTTTTGGCAATTTGCTCCTTCAATTGCTCGATTTGTTGTTCGGCATTTTGGAACGCAAAACGCGCTTGTTCTACGTTTACATCCGTAGTGGCATTGGCTTTTTGCAGACTTTCAAAGCGCGTTAAGTCTTTTTTTGCTTTTTCAAAACCAATAACCGCAATTTTCATTTGGCGTTGCAAAGCTTCGTCATCAGTGCGAAGGAGTACTTGCCCTTCGCCTACCAACGCGCCTTTGTCGAAGTTAAGCTGGGTTATCTTGCCTGCCATTTCTGCAACAAAGGTCATTTCTTTGCGTGGCTCAAAATTGCCTGTGGCATTAAAACTTGTATTCAAGTCTTGCGTCTTGGCGGTTGCAACAGCTACAGGAAAGACAGAAACAGTCTTTTCTACAATTTTGGCATTTTCTGCCATGATTTTTTTGTTATTGGTGAGGGTGAAGGCAATACTAACTACCAAGATAGCCAACACGCCTACTACTGCAAGAATACGTACTATTTTCATTTTATTATAAATTAAAATTGATTTACTGAGTGAATAAGTGAATGAATGAATTATGGTTTTAAAAAATTAATTATTTTTTTGATAACATTAGTGCTACGCAATATTTTGAAATGCCCTGTATTTTCAATCTCGTCTATAGTGGCATTTTTCCAATTTTGATGTACTTTTCGAGCTTGTTCTATGGGTATAATTCTATCAGCTTTGTCGTGTATGATAAGCGCGTTTTCTACTTGAATTTTTTTCACAAAATCGCTGACATTAAAGTCTTGTACTTTGATATGGATAGCGTTTTCAAGTTTTACTATCAATTTATTTTTGATTTTTTCAGAAACACCCACCTTGTTGGCTACGTCTTCGATACGTTCTAAAAATTTATCAGGCGTAGTAAGCATGACATATTTTTCAATTTTGAGGTGGGGGTATTTATGCAAGATATATGATGTGGCTACACTCCCAAAAGAATGGCTTACTATTTTGGTAACATTAAATTTTTGTATCAATAAACCAACAAGTTCACTGAATTCGAAGAGGCTTGTTTGCCCTTTCGAGCTATTTCCGTGTGAGGGGGCATCAAAGGCATAGACAGTATAGTTTTCGGTTATAAGTTGCTCGGTTAAGTCTGCAAAATTGCCCGCTTGCCCTTCCCAACCATGCACCAATAGCACCGCGTCCTTGCCTCCCAACCATGTATAAGTTTGGATTTGAAACCCTTCAAACTCTATGGTTTCTTGGTGTGCTTTATTCAGCGTCAGCGTTTCGTGTTCGCGTATTTTAGCCATTTGTGGATTTGTCAGGGCTTTGTATGCCATATTTACTACCCAATTTGGAAAAAATACAGACATAAATTTTACAGCGGTTTTTCTCATTACGTTTTTTTATTTTTACTTTTTCTTACTTGAACATACATCAGGCTTCCCCAAAGGATGACATAGACAACCATTACTACCAATGCCCACAGGGTGTTCACACTTAAATATGCCATTATTAGAGAGGCGGTGGCATACAACGCCATATACCCTAAACAACCTAAACAGCCTACTCGGTTCAAAACTACATCATTTTTTACCATGTTTAATTTCACAAAGGGTAAAATAACTAATTAATTTAGTATATCTAAAAGTGTACCATTGGCACGAATAAATTCGAGTTCAGCCACTTTTGCCTGCACGAGTGCTGTAAAGTAATTGGTTTGAGATTCGCGAAGTGCAGTTTCTGAATTGAGCAGTTCGGCTAAGGTTGTAGTGCCATTTTGATATTGGATTTGCGTAGTTTGGTACACTTGTTCAGCGAGATTTATATTGGCTTGTTGCTTGTTAATAATGGTCTGTTGATTGCGGAGGCGGTTTTGAATATTGGCATATTCCATTTGAAGGAAGTTTTTTTGATTCGTGGTTTGTATATCTAATTGTTGCAAACGGATTTTACTTTGTTGTACACGGCTATGTTTTTGAAACCCGTCAAAAATAGGTACATTCAAACGTAAACCAATAGTTGAGAAGTCAAACCATCGCTCATTGGTATTAAAAAAGCTCCAAGTATTGCGTTGGGCTTGGTGATTGTAACGCGCATACGCACTCAACATGGGATAATAGCCCGCTTGTGTAACCTTAATCTGTAGGTTCTCTATATCTTTTTGCTTCATCAGCAATTGGATAGAGATGCGATTTTGCACATTGCTTGCGTCTGCGGTAGGCAAGAGTCCGAGTGTTTGAATAGAGTCGACCAACTGCATTTGTGTATCCATGCTGGTTGCGGTCATGTACTTCAGCATATTGAGTTGTTGTTGATAGGCAGTTTCGAGGTTCTCTCCTTCTGTTTGCAGGTTAGTTTGGCTTACTTTGAGGCGGTCGAGTTCGTTTTTTTGAATCACACCTTGTGCGAATTGCACTTCAAGGATAGCAAGCAACTTAGTAGTTTTATCCAAATTATTGCGGATGATTTCGCGTTGTTTCGCTGTAATTTGGGCTAAATAATATATTTGTGCTACTTGAAAGGCTGTTTCCTCTTTCGCATTTTTTATCTCAAGTTGGTTGAGGTCGCCTACTTGTTTGATAGCTTTCAGCCCTGCCCAATACGTCTGACTATAAATAAGCTGTTGCAATTCTGCACCCATTGTCATGCTGTATTTTGTACCAAACTGTACAGGAATTTGGCGACCAGGTTGCCCCATAAGTTCACCAGGAAGCAGTTGGGTAGCAAGTTTCAAATTGTCCTCATAATTCAGATAAGCATTGGCTTGAGGCAACGCGATGCCTTTGGTTTCACGAACTTGTTGCTGTGTTTTCCTCACATTCAACTCTGCCAATTTTATTTGTGGGTTTGTTTCCAATGCTTGTGCGATAGCTTTTCGCAACGTGAGTTTTGTTTGGGCTTGGCTTGTAATAGCAAAGAACAGAAGCGAAAGACTAAAAAACAAATATTTTTTCATGGTTTTAAGGTTAGTTTTGCGTTTTTGCAAATGGTTTGGAAATTATTGTTTATTTTGTTAAAAGTGGTTAGTTCTGTAAAAAACGAACCAACACTGTAAAAAAAAATAGCGGTTGAAGGCTATTGGAAATTTGATGTGCAAATATAGGCAAGCGTAGGCAAGTTACCAAATAAAAACAGCTAAAATGTATAAATAAATTTGCGAAATGTACTTATAGCCTTTTGAAGCATAAAATAAACGCATCTTGCCTGCCCCACATAGAAATACGCTCCACAATTAAAATCGCAGGCCAAATTAATCAAACCCAGGATTAAAATTGTGGGGCAACAAGCAAAATCCATTATAATTTCTAAGAACCAAGCTCTTTTTATAAACCCACTACCCTATTATTTTTGAAAGATGTAAGTAAACCACAAAATAATTACGTTACTTTGTACCCAAAATCCAAATATACCATGCAAATATACCAAAAATTTTGGCTTCTCCTTCTATTAGGACTGGCAAACCCGATTATCTCCCTTGCGCAAAAGGTAGATATGGCGAAACTTCAAACGCTTAGACCACGCAACGTAGGGCCTGCGGGCATGAGCGGACGTGTTACATCCATCGATGTTGTAATCAATAATACCAATATCATCTACGCAGGTACTGCCTCTGGCGGACTTTGGAAATCAGAAAGTGGTGGCATGACGTGGAAGCCTATATTTGACAATGAGAAAACCCTTTCTATTGGCGCAGTCGCTATTCACCAACCTAACCCCGATATTGTATGGGTAGGCACAGGCGAAGGAAACCCACGCAACAGCTTAAACAGTGGCTTTGGCGTATATAAAACTATAGACGGAGGGCGCACTTGGCAATGTATGGGCTTAGAAAAAACACGCAACATTCACCGCGTAATTATTCACCCCACAAACCCCGACATCGTTTGGGTGGGCGCTATTGGCTCGCCTTGGGGCGACTCGCAAGAGCGTGGCGTATTCAAAACCACAGACGCAGGCAAGACATGGCGAAAAGTCCTCTATAACAATGACCGTACAGGTGTAGCCGATATGGTGATTGACCCCGAAAACCCTAACAAAATCCATGTGTCGATGTGGGAACACCGTCGCCAACCTTGGTTCTTCAAATCAGGAGGCGAAGGTTCTGGCTTGTACGTAAGTCATGATGGTGGCGAAACATGGGTAAAACGTACTTCAGCAGATGGCTTGCCTGAAGGCGAACTTGGGCGAATCGGCTTAACGGTTTGTCGTGATAAACCTAATGTAATGTATGCTATCGTAGAAGCTAAAAAGAACGGCTTTTATCGCTCTGATGACGGCGGATTTAAGTGGAATAAAATAAATGATACGGGTGGCTTTGGCGACCGACCTTTTTATTACTCTGAAATATATGTCGACCCTTCTAATGAAAACCGCATTTTTACGCTTTACTCTATGATTTCCATGAGCGAAGACGCAGGCAAGACGTGGCGCGTAATACTGCCTTACTCAGGCGACAATGCCATTCACCCCGACCACCACGCATGGTGGATTCACCCAACAAATCCCGACTTCATGATAGATGGCAACGATGGTGGTATGGCGATTACACGCGACAGAGGCAAAACATGGAGATTCGTAGAAAACTTGCCTGTAGCCCAATACTACCACATTCGCGTTGATGAAGAAACCCCCTACAATATCTATGGTGGTATGCAAGACAATGGCTCATGGCGCGGACCCGCTTACGTTTGGCGAACAGGAGGTATCCGAAATAGTTATTTTGAAGAACTTTGTTTTGGAGATGGATTTGATGTAATGCCCGATTTGACCAACCCACGTTATGGCTATGCCATGTCGCAACAAGGCTACTTGACAAGATACGACCTGAAAACAGGGGCAGGCAAGCTCCTTCGTCCCACAAGTGCCAATGCTACCGAATTACGTTACAACTGGAACGCGGGATTAGGACAAGACCCTTTTGACAACTCCACTATTTATTATACAAGCCAATTCGTACATAAAAGTACAGACAGAGGCGAAAATTGGACAATCATTTCTCCTGACCTCACCACAAACGACAAAGAAAAACTTAAACAAGGTGAAAGTGGCGGACTTACCATGGACGCAACAGGTGCGGAGAACCATTGTACTATCCTTTGTATTGCGCCAAGCACCAAACAAAAAGACTTGCTTTGGGCAAGTACAGATGATGGACTATTACAGCTTACACAAGACGGTGGCAAAACGTGGACAAACCTTACAAGCAATCTTAAAGCTATGCCCGCAGGTAGTTGGATACCACAAGTTGTACCTTCTTTGCATCAGGCAGGCGAGGCATTTGTAGTCGTAAACAATTATAGACGCGAAGATACTACGCCGTATCTCTATCATACACAAGACTTTGGTAAAACGTGGAAACGAATCGCTGACCAAAACAATATAGAAGGTTATATGCTTTGCGTAGTGCAAGATTTGATAGAACCAAAATTATTGTTTTGCGGTACAGACCAAGGACTATATTTTAGTATCGATTATGGGGCAAATTGGACAAGATGGAGTGCAGGATATCCCCGCGTTTCGACTATGGATTTGGCTATTCAAGCACGCGAACACGACCTCGTAATGGGGACTTTCGGCAGAAGTGCATGGGTGCTTGATGATATTCGCCCTTTGCGAGAACTTGCTCAAAAGGGTACACAAGTGTTGGATAAACCTATTCATGCCTTTACACCTCCCGATGCTATCTGGATAACCAACGTACAACAAGCATCAGGTATGCGCTTTCCTGGCAATACAACTTTTATAGGTGAAAACCGCAATCTTGGAGCTATGCTGTCCTTTTCTGTAAAAGAAGCAAAATTTCCTGAACTAAAAAAAGAAGATGCTAAAAAGGAAGATACCAAAAAGGAAGAAGTAAAGAAAGAAGAAGTGAAGAAAGAAGCTAAAAAAGAAGAGACTAAAAAAGAGGAGGCTAAAAAAGTAAAAAGTCCAAAAACAGATAAGCGAATCGATACACTGAAAGTAACCCTTGAAATCTTAGATGCCAACCGTGAGATAATTCGCACCTTAAAATTTACACCCAAAATAGGCGTAAATCGTGTATATTGGGGTATAGATAGAAAAGGAATTGCCTTTGCAGGTAGCCCTGAACCAAAACCAGACGCGCCTGAAAACGGAGGCTTGCCTGCTCTTGTCGGAACTTATACGCTCCGATATAGTTATGGAACTGATAAAGACTCAACCACTTTGCGTGTATTGCCCGACCCTCGCGAACAATATCAAGAAGCGAATCTAAAAGCGCATTATGATATTGCCAAACGAATAGAGAAGCAAGCAGACCTTGTAGCAATTGCAGTTAAGCGAATAGATGAAAGCAAAAAAATCGTAGATTTAATCATGGCAGACCTTAAACCCGCGCAAGGACAAAAAGAATTGGACGAAAAAGCCCAAGCACTTAAAAAACAAGGTACACGCGTTTTAGACTCACTTCGTGCTGTGCGCGAGCTTTTTATGGGTAAACTCGAACAAAAAGGAATCCAACGTCGCGAGAGCCACGTCATGGCACGTTTATTTGCTTGTTATGGCTACCTTGACTTTACTACAGGTATGAGTGCGCCCAATACCTCCCTGCAAAATATCGCCAATGAAGCCGTTGCTTTATCCAAAAAATCAATAGATCAAGTAAATGATTTTTACGAAAAAGATTGGAATTATTTCCAAAAAGCAGTCGAAAACTATAACTTCTCGCTATTCAAACCCTATAAACCTATAGATAAAGAATAAGCTGTTTTTACGCCCATATAGCACATTGAGCATCAGGTAATTTACCCGATGCTCAATGTGTTTTAAACAAGCATTTTATTCGATTTTTATTCTTAAATAGTGCCTAAAATTTAACAAAGTGCGCTTTTGAAATATTCTAACTATTTGGCAGGCAAGTTGTGGATTATATGCCCTGATTTACGCACCTTGCCTGCCTGCTGTGGTAGGCAAGTTGCAAATTACAGACATCAGAAAGTGTTTTTGGAAAGTTTTAGTTTGGTGAAGTTACTTGTATATATAAATATCGGAAAGCGGTTTTGGGAGATTTAGACAACCCCGAATGGGGTTGAACCATGAATAGCCCCACGTAAAACGTGGGGTAAGCGAAAAGTCATATCCCAAAACCACTTTCCAATGTGTATATTAGTGCGTAGATTTGTACAATTAGCTTTTTTTTACAAGAACTGAAAATTAAATAACCTCATTTTGCGTTTAGGTTATAAACAAAAATAAGATGGTTTGGTTCTGGATAATTACTTCGATAGTAGGCTTGATGGCTATTGGGCAAATCTTCTCTATCCTCGCTTCGCGCAAGGCAGATATGCTCTTAAAAAAAATGGAACGCCAATACGAGGCTGTTATAGAGGTGTTATTGGCTAATGCGTATCTCAAAGATGATAATTGGGAGGCACAAGACGAAGCTAAACTCGTCCAAGACTGCCTACAGATGCTAAAGCCACACATAGAGAGTCTATTAGCCTATATCAATACCGTAGAAGAGGCAGATGTGAAAATCACCTACCCTACCAAATACTTTTCTAACATTGCGTCGTTTGCAGATTCTTTGTTTCAAAAACGCCATAAACACAAAGAAACACCGCTCACTCAAGCCGAAAAAGAAGAAATGTATGCCAATTTGCAGGATGCACTTACCGCAGATGTAATGAAGCGAAGGCTATATTTGAGCGTAGGGCGATTATAAATAGTGTAATATGGGCTTGTTTTAGAAAATAAATTCGCACAAGGTTTTAATAAAAAAGCCTATCTTGTTATGATAACAAGATAGGCTTTTTCATGCACACTAAATCTAGTTCATCGCTTTGAACTGTATTTTAGCAAGTTTTTCGCGAAATTGTGTATCCAAATCTTCGGGCGTAATGCGTGAAGTGCGAATCATACCATTATGTTGATAAATATCTTTCAATACTTTTTTTACACGAGGGTCGCCATCTTTGCCTATTGCGTAGCAATTTTCAAAATAAGGCATTGCTTGTTTGAGGTAAGCATTTTTCTTTTTCTCAAATGGCTCACCACCGTCAAGGTATTCTACCAATTTCATTTTGTTTGATTCTTGGTGGGGTGCAAGTGCAAGGTTGTAATAATAGGCACCCAAGATAAAGTTAGCTGCAAAATCGCGTGGATCTTGTTTTAAGACTTTTTCTTGTTCAGTCTTGTCCGCTTCGCTAATGTCTTGCGCGAAAGTATTAGCGTTGAAAGCTACGAAAAACAAGCATACAAATGCGATTGTCTGATAAAAAAAACGTTTCATTTCTCTAATTTATTTAGTTGTAAGGTAAATTTCTATGCAAGTACGAAAATAAAAATGAAACACGCAAATTTTCTTAGAAAATAAATCAAACTTTTTTAGAAACTCATCGTTAGAGGCTTGTGTACACAACCTGACAAGGATATAGATGAACAAAATTCGCCATTCACAAAACATTAACAACGCGTATGGTTTATCATTTATGGATAAGTGGTGCTGTGCATTAGCTGATTATTTTAAATATTTAAAGCACTCATTTTCAACGAATTGATTTTTTTACCACCTCTTTTCTTGTTATTTTTTAGGTATATGCTTATTTGGTAATATTCAATAAAAGTAGATAGTACATTTTTCAGGTTGATACCTTTGCAGTTTTTTTATGCCTTAACAAGAATTTGTCTTAAATTTGCACGTTGAAAGTAAAATACAGTAAATAAAAACGGGATAAAATCACGTCATGAAAAACCAACAAACAAATACACATTTACACACACCCGTTTTAAAGGATTATTTGCAACTACATTTTATTGTCTTGATATGGGGTTTTACGGCTATATTAGGGTTATATATTAGTGTAAGTTCGCTTGCCTTGGTTTTTTATCGTACTTTAATAGCGAGTAGTTTGCTGGTATTGGTGCTATGGGCAAGGGGCAAAAGTTTTCATGTGTCCAAAGCAGATTTATGGAAAATATTAGGGACGGGGGTTTTGATAGCCTTACATTGGATATTTTTCTTTGCTTCAGCCAAAATATCAAATGCTTCTGTTTGTTTGGCGGGTATGACAACTGCAACGCTTTGGACAAGTTTGTTAGAGCCTTTTTGGTTGCGCAGAAAAACGAGTACTTTTGAAATCGCATTGGGTTTGGTTATTATAGGAGGGTTATATATTATTTTTCAATTTGAGTTCAATCATGTATTAGGCTTGTTGATGGCGGTTATTTCAGCCTTTTTGGGTACGCTTTTTAGCCTTGCGAATGCTCGTTTGATACAACGCCATGACCATTGGGTGCTTACTTTTTATGAAATGATAGGCGCGTGTATTACGGCAGGATTGTTTTTGGGTATTTACATGGTTTACGCGCCTACACAGGCGTTCCCCATTGTGCCAAGTTTGCAAGATTGGGCTTGCTTATTTTTATTAGGTGGCGTTTGTACGGTTTATGCTTATTCTATTGGCGTAAAATTAATGAAAAAATTTACACCTTTTGCTATCAATCTTACGATTAACCTTGAGCCTGTGTATGGTATTATCCTTGCCTACTTTCTATTTGGCAAATCGGAAAAAATGCATATTGGCTTTTATATAGGTACAGCCGTTATTTTATTGGCGGTGTTTAGTTATCCTGTTTTAAAAAATTACTTTGCTCGAATAAAGCGCAAACGTCTGCAAAGGGCTATTCATGCGCGAAAAGAAAAGAAAAACCCTGCGGTTATGGCGGCTGTTATGCTGGGCTGTGTACTGTTTTTGGGGCAATGTAGCAATTCTTCTGACGCATACTTAAA
>JAYTNK010000541.1:0-9015 GCA_043748375.1 Cytophagales bacterium | reverse complement strand
AAGGTACTTAACTCACCTGCCACTATTTGCAAAAAATTATTGGAGGCGTGTAACTCCCGCAGTTTCTTCAAATTTTTGAGGCAGGCAGGCAAGGATTTGATATTGTTTGAACCAATGTGCAGATACTCTAAAGAGGTCAAATACTCGAAACCTGTAGGGATTTCAGTAAGCCCATTATTTTGTAAATCGAGATGGCGCAATCGTTTATAGCCGTTCTCTTGCACAGGAAAATCAATAATATGATTATTAAAAATATATAATTCACAAAGAGCAGGCAAGGTATTTAATTCTACAGGTATTTTTGATAAATAGTTATTGGTAATGCTAAAAATCTGTAATTGCTGAAACGCGCTTATTTCGGCAGGCAAAGACGAAAGGCTATTATACGAAAGGTTTAAATCTACAAGCTGGGTTATTTTCTCCAAACATATTGGAAATACCTCCAAGCTTTCACTACTCATATCTAACCTATTATTGTTTACCCGTTTTTTCATAGCCGTTTCGGGAGGTAGATAACCGTTTTCGATAGCATGAGTTAAGCCATAACCTGTGATTCTATAAGCTTCTTGTGTCAATATATCTGGTTTTAGGCAGGTGTCGTGTAGCAAAAGCTCAAGTGCATTGCCCATGTGGGTATCATTGCCTACCTCTAATTTTTGCGTGCTAAGTTCCCAAATAAAGGTGTATTCGAGGCGTGTTGCCCACGTTTTCAGTAGGTCTTTTGCATTGCGCCGCACTTGGATATTAATATGAAAAACCATAAGCGCAAACACATGAGTTACAAGTTCGGTAGGCAGCCCCAACCCTTTCATCAATTGCAACGCTAATATGACGCTCTCCTCGCCTTCATTGGTAAGAAGTGTGGTAAGTTGTGGTATAAATTCATCTTTAGGAACATTTACTTTTTTCATAAAAGCAAGTTAGGCGTGTTATTTTTAATTACCAAATTTTGCTATAAAAAATAACGTACTTAGGAAACCTAAGTACGTTACAAATGGGTGAGGCAATTGCCTGACTACTTGATTTTGTTTATCACTGCCTCAAACGCTTGGGGGTGATTCATGGCAAGGTCAGCAAGGACTTTGCGGTTGAGTTCTACATTCGCAGCGTGTAATTTGAAAATAAATTGCGAATAAGTTAGCCCATGCATACGAGCTGCAGCATTGATACGCTGAATCCATAGGCGACGGAAATGACGTTTCTTTTGACGACGATCCCTATACGCATAGACTAAAGCTTTTTCAACGGCATTTTTGGCTACCGTCCATACGTTCTTGCGGCGACCGAAGAAGCCTTTAGCAAGTTTGAGTACATTTTTACGTCTTTGACGCGACGCGACGTGATTGACTGAACGTGGCATTGTTTAAAATAATAAAGCGATGAGCGGCGACTGCCTAAATAGACAATACTTGATAGCCGAGAATCAGAGAAACAAAGTTTTGAGAGGCGATTTAAAAATTGCCTGCGCAATTTATGAAAACGCAGCTCTAAAAACCTTTAGATTTTGAGCAACGCTTTCACATTGTTCATGTCAGACTCATGCACTAATCCTGAATGAGTAAGTCGGCGTTTTTGTTTAGTAGTTTTTTTGGTTAAGATATGGCGTTTGAAAGCGTGTTTGCGCTTAATTTTGCCAGAGCCTGTAACTTTGAAACGTTTAGACGCGCCTGAATTTGGTTTTACTTTTGGCATTGTGAGTTTTATTTTGCAATTTGGAGGCGCAAAACTACATATACTTATTTACAATCGCAAACCTTTATGCCTTTTTTACAAAAACATTTAATATTTCTATGCTTTCTATCGCTTTGTAATGTGCAAAAAGCGACTTCCCAAGGACGAGACGGTAATATTATCCCGCGCGACTCGCTAAAAAAATATTGGATAGAAATGTTAGACCAACGCAGTTTCCTTTGGATGGGTGGCGGCATAGGGCTGGCTAACTCGCGCCAAACAAGAGTTTCTAATGAAGCCAGTTTTATTCCTAAGAAAAAAAATGATGTCTATACATTACAGTTGCGTCTGTCGTTTAGCCAGCGAAACGCTGGTTTTCCTACCGCCTATACCCGCGAGATAAATACTATGTATGGCAAAGTTTATAAAGGTTATCGATGTATGTTTATAGGCTCGGCGGGTATAAGCGGACTCTGGGGACGCAAATGGTTAGACCAAATAGCTACCATTACTAGTCCACCAGCAGGTGGATTGCGTCGAAACGTAGTAGTAGGCTCGTTTTACAACACCGAACGATTTTGGACAATCGGTATCCCCTTACGTGCGCAAGCATTCCTTATCGCAGGCAAGGAAATGGCTTTTGGCATTACAGTTGGCACAAACCTAAACGTCAAGCAAATTCAGGGTGATGCTATGTTTACATTTTTATTGGGAATAAATTAGCCCCATTTATTTGACAAATAGCGCGTTTTACATACCTTTGCACTATGATTGGAAACCATATGGAGTCTTGGATAATTTATTCGCTTGTTACAGGAGCTGCTACAAGCTTATTTGGAGGCGTTAGTTATGCTGTTTGGAGCTATTATAACCAACGCAAGATAGTGAATGGAAAAGTATCAGATTTGACGGTTATAGCCTTAGCCCGCGAAAATGGAGGCAAGATTAACGTGGCTTTATTGTGTGAACACACAGACTTAACCGCCCCCCAAGCCAAAACTAAACTTGCCTACCTTGCCGAAAATGGCGTATTAGCCACAGATTGGAAGCAAATGTTATTAGGAGGTGGAAACTATGTTTTACCCAATACGCAGGAAGGAAATATCTTTAACAAATTTTTTGATACTAAAGGCAGTTTGGGTAAGCGTATAGAAGCCCTTTTTAATATCAATGATTCTCAGGAAACGCTCTCGCCTACCAAAGCCCTCAGTCAAAATAAAGATGCCCAAATCATAACTTTAGCCGTTGAAAATAAGGGCGTTGTGTCCGCTTCTGCTGTTTGCGTAAAACTAAACATATCTATAGATGAAGCGCAAAAAAGGTTAGAAGACTTGCGACAAAAACAAATATTCATCAGTGAAGTAGGGCAAAACGGAGGCGTTGTTTATCGCTTATTAGATAGCTAAAAAACTTGCCTGCGATTTGTTTTCAGCGCAGCCTATTTATTCCCTGATTCTGCCGTTTTGATGGTCGCATTATGCATCTTTTGGTTTTCAAACGCGAGCATTGGTGTTTTAATGCTTGATATGCAAGCCTTAGAAGAATATTGTAGGGAATTTAAGTATTTGATAATCAAGCATTTAAATTTTAAGAGTGTCACGGAAAATCAAACCGTTAGACCATTTTTATTTTGTCATCTGGACTATGCAAACCTAAAGAGTGGGAAAAACATTTTTTCCTGTAATAAGCTATTTA
Source organism: Cytophagales bacterium (assembly GCA_043748375.1). GTDB lineage: Bacteria > Bacteroidota > Bacteroidia > Cytophagales > Microscillaceae > RDXI01. Next base: position 5,649 of record JAYTNK010000541.1, on the reverse strand, counting down.
TCAATTACTTATAATTAAACAACATACGCTTAAAAAAGTGGTAAACTACCAAGAAATTATAGATTGGACGGAAGAACATATCGCACGAACAATTGGTAGAACTAATTGAATGACCTAAAATACCTCCAAAGTTACCAGTATTTTGCACTTTTATAATATGTATAAGACAGTAGTTGTTTTATGTTTAATAATTTGCCTTCTTGCCTGCCCTGTAGTGGCACAAGACAAGCCTACGTTTGCGTCTTTTTTAAAGAAATTCTCTCAAAAAAATCTTCCCTATGTTTGCGTTGTAAATCCTAAAGCTAATTTTCGTAAAAACACCCAAATTAGTAAAGAGGAAGCAGCAAATTTTTTGACCGACTTTCCAAATACAGACGGTAGGAATATAAATATTTATGAAAGTTTGATTGAACCTTTCCCACCCACTAAAAATGAAGCAGGCATCATATTTTCTGCTAAAACAACTGCACAAAAAATCGCCTTATTGAAGCGTACACCTACCTATGTATTGGTATTAATTCGAGTAGCATTTGAAAACCAAGGACTTGACAATATGGCGGGCGAGCAGTATGTTTTGCACAGCTTCACAACAGATGGCAAACCACTTACAAGCGTGCCTATAGCCCAACACGTTCAATTTGACTTACATTCAAACAAAGTAAGCGGGCGCATTGATGCAGCTGGCAATATTAAAACGCTGGTCGAGATATTTACAGTTTCGAACCCAAGGCAATATGAAGAGAAGTACAAGATATTGGAAAGTGGCAAAATAGTAGCTGTTAAATAAAATTATAAAACGTTCCCAAAACATATAGTTTTAGGAACGTTTTATAGGTTAATTTACTTCTTGCGAAAGTTCTTTTTTTTCGCTCAAAAATATTACATATTGGCAATGATCGAAGTGCCAAATTCAGAGCATTTTAGCAAGACTGCGTCTTCCATCATACGGTGGAAGTCGTAGGTAACTTTTTTGCTTTCAATGGAGGCTTGCAATCCTTTGTAAATAAGTTGAGAGGCTTCGCTCCAGCCCATGTATTCCAACATAAGTGCGCCTGAAAGTATCACAGAGCCAGGATTTACTTTGTCTTGCCCAGCGTATTTGGGCGCAGTGCCATGTGTTGCTTCGAAGATAGCGTGTCCTGTCATATAATTGATGTTCGCACCTGGCGCGATACCAATACCACCTACGATAGCAGCAAGCGCATCAGAAATATAATCACCATTTAAGTTTGGCGTAGCAATAACCGAATAATCTGCAGGACGCGTTAAGATTTGTTGTAAGAAGGCATCAGCAATACAATCTTTTATCATGATTTTGCCTGCCAATGCTACATCAGCAGCGGCTTGCCCCTGTCCTTTTAGTATAGCATCATGTTCTTCCCAAGTAATTACTTGGTTGCGGTATTCGCGTACAGCCAAATCATAGCCCCATTGTTTGAATGAGCCTTCGGTAAATTTCATGATATTGCCTTTGTGTACAAGCGTAAGCGAAGGCTTATTGTACTTGATAACATACTCAAGGGCGGAACGTACTAATCTTTCTGCGCCATCTTTTGAAATAGGTTTGATGCCTAAAGAGGAGCTTTCAGGGAAACGAATTTTGGTAACTTTTAGCTCCTTGATAAGGAAATCCATCAATTTTGCACATTCTGGAGTACCTGTCATGAACTCTACGCCTGCGTACACATCTTCTGTGTTTTCGCGGAAAATAGTCATTTCGGTAAGCTCAGGGCGTTTTACAGGTGACGGGACACCATTAAACCAACGCACAGGACGCACACACGCATACAAGTCTAACTCTTGGCGCAATGCCACATTCAAGGAACGAATACCACCACCTACAGGAGTAGTAAGTGGTCCTTTGATACCCACCAAATAAGTACGAAAGGCGGTAAGGGTTTCTTCAGGAAGCCAGTTATTTACTTGTTTAAAGGCTTTCTCGCCCGCAAGAACTTCTTTCCAAACGAGTTTACGCTTGCCTGCATAAGCCTTTTCTACTGCGGCATCAATTACACGTACAGACGATGCCCATATATCGGGACCTGTGCCATCGCCTTCTATAAAAGGAATTGTAGGAGAGTCGGGAACTATCAACTTTCCGTTTTCGATGGTTATTTTTTGTTCAGACATAATTATTATGATATTTTTTTTTGAATTAACTCTACAAACATAATGATTATTTTTTAGTTATGTAACAACATTATCATTTTTTCAAAAAATAACCACAAAAAAAAATATATAGACTACTAAAATTTATATAAGGCATTTATTTTTTAAAAATATTTTTTTTTATAAGTTACTTCTAAATTTAAATACATATAGCCTCACAAAAAAACAGTGTTTTTTTGCTACACGATGGCAAAATATGAGAAAAAACCGTATCTTTGCACAAGGAGAGGCAACGCTTTGCCCTCTAATATTGTCTTAAATTTAAGTAGGGCGCATGAGTTTGAGTCTTCAAGAACAACAACTTCTCAAGGGATGCCAAGAAGGGCAAGCAACTTCTCAACAAATGCTCTACCAAAAATATTATGGTAAGATGATGAGTGTGTGCCTACGCTATGCGTCTGACCGAGAAGAAGCCAAAGACATATTGCAAGATGGGTATATCAAGATTTTTGCCAGCATTGTAAACTTTAAAGGAGACGGCTCGTTGGAAGGGTGGGTACGGCGTATTATGGTTAATACAGCTATTAACCACTATCACAAATATAAAAAAATGCAAGCCAATATTTCTATAGAAGATGACTTAAAACAAGAACACAGCTTTATACAAGGATTTGATGAAGCAGATGCCATACAGAAAATAAACTATGATGACTTGCTTGCGCTGATTCGCGAACTACCTCCCGCCTATCAAGCCGTTTTTAATTTATATGTTATAGAGGGCTATAGCCATAAAGAAATAGGCGACTTACTTCACATTAACGAAGGGACATCTAAATCTAACTTAGCAAAAGCTCGTATGAAATTACAAAAACACATTCTAAAATTAGTAGAAGAATCTACTCCGATACGCTGTGTCTAAAGAAACTGAAAAAATAGAAAATCATTTGCGTCATCTCGCAGAGGCGCATGAACCGCCTTACGAACCCTCTGATTGGGCTGTGATGCACAAACGACTGAAGCACGCAGGACTCACACAAGGGATGCCAAGTCCCTTATATGCTTTGGCACGCCGTTATAGTATTTTAGTTATTGTATTTTTTTTAGTAGGTGTAAAAACTTATACAAACCAAAAAACACCTTTCTCAAATATCAAACAACTTACAACGAATAGTAAACAAAACACCTCACCTACCAACCCCGACAGGCAGGCAAGCTCAACAACAAACTCGCCTACCAACACCGACAGGCAGGCAAGCTCCATAACAAACTCGCCTACCAATCCTGACAGGCAGGCAAGTTCCATAACAAACTCGCCTATCAATCCTGACAGGCAGGCAAGCTCCATAACAAACTTACCTACCAACACCGACAGGCAAGCAAGCACTCCTATTCTCGAAACACTCAAATCTATACAAATTTTGGGACTTTCAACAACAGAAGGCTTTATGCAAAAGGAATTAGCAAACACATTCGAAGCGGCGAATAGCTCTACAAGTGAGGCAAAAAAGACAACAGGCTACAAACATATTGATTTTTATACAAGCGAAAGTTTACATACAAACCTCGCGTTCAAAATAGGCAGTGAGCATCTTTACAACATATTCGCTGTAGGTTATCAATTTAATGGTGGCGGAAGATTGGGCATAGGATATGGTTTTGGAAAAGAATTGCGCAAGCGCAAATATAATACGCTAAATTTAGAAGCTGTTGGTTATTATATCAGAGAAAATAATAATGGCTCGCGCTTAAACCTTTTGGCACAAACTAAAATACAGTTTATGCGCCAAATTACACCAAGACTTACGGGATTTATGGGGGCAGGTATTAATATATTAGCCTCTGACAATACAGGTGATGATTTGTCATCAGGCACAGGACTTCCAAATTGGGCTATTCTGCAAACAGACGTAAACGGCACACATGTAAAACTTTGGACAAGCCTGAACTTGGGTATAAGTATGCGCTTAGAATAAGTATCGTTTTTGGTAAATGTTTGCGAGGACATCAAATACGGAAGCTATTGGCAGACTGAAAGCAACACTATTGAGTTGCGCAAAAATTGCTAGACAACCAAAAAAAAGTCGAAATAAAAAACTAATTTTGATAGTGTACTTATTAACCAAATAGTTGTATATTTGCGACATGGGACGCGCTAAAGAAAATCTTTCAAGCAAAGAACGTATTTTATACGAAACACACCTACACTGGATATTATTTTTTGAGGCAGCAAGTTACATTGCTATAGCTGTGATGATATCGCTTGTTGCCTACAAATATGGGGGTACGTGGGAAAAGTTCATTCATTACCTCTCGTTGCCCTTTTGGTTGTACGGAGGGGTAAAAATATTCTTAGAATGGATGCAACATTCTTCTGCTGATTTTATCGTTACTTCAAACCGTGTTATTATCAAAGTAGGTGTGCTAAACCGATCTTCTCTTTCGATGCCACTTACCAAAATAGAAAGTATTGAGATAGACCAAACATTATTTGGACAAATGATGGGCTTTGGTACTATTCATATCACAGGCACAGGTACAGCGGCTAGTAAATTCGAGTATATGACCGCGCCAGGTACATTTCGCCAAAAGATTCAACAAGCCACAAATGTTATCGACGAGGGTGGCAACAATAATGATGAGCAAGGTTCTTTTGAGCAAGAAACCATAGGCAAGAAACCGCCCTCCTCGTACCGCAAACGCGCAAGGCGCAGGTAATTAATGTTCAACAAATGTTATTTTGTCGAGTGTCATTTATGCGTAAAATACTTATTTTTGCTTAAACCTATAAGATTTTAAAACCTTATAGGTTTGAACAACCAACAAATTAAAATTTATTGAACAGTAGTTTTATCGCTGTAAAATATCTCAAATTAAAGAAAATAAATCCTCAATTTCCCTGAAATGTTCCTCGATTTTTTCCTATTATTGAAAAAAAACGGTTTGCCCGTTACTTTGCGTGAACTGCTTACCCTACTCGAAGCCTTGCAAAAACGGGTTATAGAATTTGATATAGATGATTTTTACGCACTAAGTAGGGCGACTTTGGTAAAGCATGAAGCACACTTAGATAAATTTGATGTGCTATTTGGGCAATATTTCCAAAATATGTACACCACACCTCTTGAGGAATTGTTCAAAATTCCCGCACAATGGTTAGAAAAAGGTTTGCAGAACAGGGACTTTTCGGCAGAGGAAAAAGCCATGATTGAGGCGATGGGTGGCTTAGAAAAATTACTGGAACGCCTCCGTGAACTTTTAGAAAAACAACAAGAAAAACACGAGGGGGGTACGCAATGGATAGGCACTATGGGTACATCGCCCTTTGGTATGCACGGTTACAATCCTGAAGGCGTTCGTATTGGTGCGGAAGGTAAGCAGGGAAAAGCAGTTAAAGTTTGGGATAGACGGCACTATAAAAACCTTGACGATACCATAGAAATAGACACACGCGCTATGAAAATGGCTCTCAAACGACTGCGCATCTTGACAAGGCAAGGACGCGCAACCGAACTTGATTTAGACAAGACTATCAGGCGAACA
>JAYTNK010000540.1:0-3915 GCA_043748375.1 Cytophagales bacterium | reverse complement strand
CGGTCAATATCGGAGCCGATATGCAAGATGCTAAAAAGCGAGTAGCTGTTGTAACAGGTACAAACAAGGCAGGAAAGCCCGCAAGACGTAGATTCTTTTTTGAACTCGAAAAGGATAAATACCAACTTGTTATGGTAGATGAGGAGCAACTTTAAGGCAATGAGGGCAATTGGTAGTAAAAAGAAAATTTGCATCTTTGCATTATGAAAAATAATCCCCAAACTTTGCGGGCTTGGTGCATATACGACTGGGCAAACTCTGCACACGCACTTGTGATTGTTTCGGCTATTTTCCCCGATTATTTTGTAGGAGTTGCTCAATATAATAACACGCCATATATTCCTGTTTTTGGTTATATGGTGAAAAATACCGTAGTATTTAGTTATACAATTGCTATATCTTATGGGTTTATTGTTTTGCTAAATCCATATTTAAGTGCTTTAGCTGATTATAGTGGTCATAAAAAACGCTTCATGCAGTTTTTTGTAACCTTGGGCGCATTAGCGTGTGGAGCTTTGTTTTTCTTTACCAAAGAAACGCAAGTATTGGGCATTGTGGCATTTGGCTTATCCTTAGTAGGTTTTAGCGGGAGCATGGTTTTTTACAATGCCTATTTACCTGAAATAGCCACCGAAGACCGCTACGACCGCTTGAGCGCGCAAGGATTTGCGTTAGGGTTTTTAGGAAGTGTTTTATTATTGTGTTTTAATCTTTCTATGATATTGATGCCTGCGCTATATGGAGGCATCTCAGAGGGTTTGGCGTGCAGAGTTTCGTTCTTGCTCACAGCGGTTTGGTGGTGGGGATTTGCCCAATACACCCTCGCCTATATGCCTGCGGGGGTAGCACTCGGCACAGATACACATATTTGGCAGGCAAGCACCGAAAGGCGGAAACGCGTTTGGCAAGCCATAAACGCTTCAAAAAAAGATGGAAGCGCGAATTTGCTACGCATATTTTTAATAGGCTTCTTTTTTTATACAATGGGGCTACAAACAGTTATGTATGTGGCAGCTATATTTGGAAAAAGTGAACTTCATATAAAAACAGATGCGCTTATTGCTACTGTTTTGGTGATACAATTAGTAGCTATAGTAGGCGCATTGGGTATGTCGCAAATTTCGAATAGATGGGGCAATGCGTATGCTTTGCGCCTTACGATTGTGGTGTGGATAGGCGTTTGTGTGTCTGCTTATTTTATCAATCAAACAGGTTTTTATGTGTTGGCATTTGTCATTGGCTTGCTAATGGGAGGCACACAATCACTCTCGCGTTCTACATTCGCCAAATTAATGCCCATCAATACACCTGATAAAGCCTCATATTTTGCCATATATGAATTGGCGGACAAGCTCGCCATCGTGTTTGGTACAGCTTCGTATGCTTTGATTGAACAAATCATGGGAACGGCTCGGTACAGTGTAGTTGCTTTAGCGGTGTACTTTGCTATTGGCGGCATTGTTTTATTGAAATTACCCTCCAAGAAAAGTTACTTGTAACACTTTTTCTGTGCGTAATCTTTTTCAGCACACATCGAAAAATGCTTTCGAGATAAATTTGATAAAGACATTAGACTTCCTGCGAAAGTACCTTTTGCCTCTCTCAAAATGGAGAGAGGGCAGGGTGTGAGGCTTCTAAAAAACACTTTCGCAAGAAGTCTAATATAAAATGGTTCTTCGAAAGTTATTGCGGAAACCCGTCTAAGAATGAGTCATGCTGTAAGCGTGTTATCGCTTTAGCACCGCGCAAAGCCATAAAAGGAAATTATTACAGCATAGCTACGCGAGTGGTTTTAGTAAATCCCGCCATAACTTTTTAAGAACCTTAAATCTTTAGGTTTGCATGGCTGAGATAACAAAATAAAAATAGCCTAATAGTTTAACTTTCCGTTTTTCAAAGGCAAGTTTTTTTGGTGCAAATTCCCAAAGCATAAGCAAGTTTCTAACCTTGCCTACCAAAACCAAACCTAAAAAGTTGAGAAATCAACAAAAGCAAGGCTTTCAAATACACAGCATTTTTAGCTAAAAAACTGTTAAACTGACAGAAAGATACCGTTATGCTGTATTTTTGTGCAAAGTTGTATGTTGATATAAATCGAAAAATAAAAACAGCCATGAGCTTATCAGACCTTAGTATTCGTAGACCTGTCCTTGCTATAGTATTTAGTTTAGTCATTATTTTATTTGGGTTAGTCGGTTTTTACGGATTGGGTGTGCGTGAATATCCTGCAGTCGACCCGCCTGTTATCTCCGTTACTACCTTTTATCCAGGCGCGAGTGCTGATGTAATTCAGTCGCAAATTACCGAACCGATAGAACAACAAATCAATGGCATCAATGGCATCAAAGAAATATCTTCCACGAGCCGCGAGCAAGTAAGCACTATTCGGGTAGAATTTAACGTAGAATCCAACTTGGAAACTGCCGCGAGTGATGTCCGCGACCGCGTATCAAGAGCGCAACGCCTCCTACCACGCGATGTCGATCCGCCTGTAGTAGAAAAGGCTGATGCGTCTTCTGACCCGATTATATTCATGAATGTTCAAAGCAAAGGACGGAGCATTTTGGAAGTAAATGAATACGTAGAAACGGTTATAAAAGAACGCTTGCAAACCATTTCAGGTGTAGGCTTTGTACGGATTTTTGGGGAAAAGAAGCCCGCCATGCGACTATGGTTAAATCCGCCTAAAATGGCTTCTTTGGGTATCACCCCTGCCGATGTGCAAAGTGCGGTGGGCAGAGAAAACGTGGAACTTCCTTCGGGACGTGTAGAAGGCGCGAACACAGAGCTTACCGTAAAAACAGCAGGTTTGCTTACTACAGCTGAACAGTTCAATAACTTGGCTATCAAGGAGGTAGGCAAGGTCATTATCCGTTTGCGAGATATAGGCGAGGCAGAAGTAGCCGCTGAAAATGAGCGCACCGCTCTCAAGCGTGATGGGCAATATGCGATTGGTGTATCTGTTACAGCCCAACCTGGCGCAAATGCTATAGCCATAGCTGATGAGTTTTATAAACGATACAAGCAAATTCAGCGCGAATTACCTGCTGATATTAACCTTGAAATTGGCTATGATTTTACAAAATTTGTGCGAAAGTCTATTACAGAGGTACAAGAAACCCTTGCGATAGCCTTTGGGTTGGTGGTATTGATTATTTTTCTATTTTTGCTTGATTGGCGTTCTACGCTAATCCCTGTGATGGCGATTCCTGTGTCTATTATTTCGGGATTTTTCATTATGTATGTAGCAGGGTTTTCTATCAATATTCTGACCTTAGTAGCCATTATTTTGGCGGTGGGTTTGGTGTGTGATGATGCCATCGTAGTTTTAGAAAATATTTATGCCAAAATAGAAAGCGGTATGTTGCCTATGGAAGCAGCATTTAAGGGTTCGCAAGAAATTTATTTTGCTGTTATCTCTACTACCATCACGCTGGCGGCTGTTTTCTTGCCTGTGATATTTTTGCAAGGCTTGATAGGCAGATTGTTTGTTGAGTTTGGGGTAGTATTGGCAGGTACAGTTTTGGTGTCAGCCTTTGTCGCGCTTACGCTTAGTCCCATGATGAGCGCCTATATTTTGAAGCATAGAGCGCGTCCAAATTGGTTTTATAGGGTAACAGAACCGTTTTTTGTTTGGCTCACAGAAGGCTACAGGCAATCGCTGAGTAGTTTTATGGCAAATCGCTGGTTAGTTTTTCCGTTGATGCTGGTTATTTTTGGGTTAGTATATATTGTATATCCGCTTGTGCCCTCCGAACTCGCGCCTCTCGAAGACCGCTCTAATGTACGGGTAAACGCGACCGCGCCTGAAGGTGCGTCTTTTGAATATATGCAAAATGCCCTTGACCGCGCCAATCAGTATATTATAGACTCTATTCCTGAACAGTTTGCGACTATACAAGTGGTTGCACCCAG
>JAYTNK010000539.1:0-15619 GCA_043748375.1 Cytophagales bacterium | reverse complement strand
CCGAAAGTGCCACCCAACGAAATGGTCCCTTTCCTTCACAAAAGAGTGGACGTATATATTCAGGTACAAAGCCTTTGAAATCAAACGCATTTTCGCAGCCACCTTGTTTGGCAAATTCGCGTAAATTATTGCCGTAGTCAAATGTTTTTGCGCCTCGTTTTTGCATTTCGAGCATAAAATTTACGTGGCGTGCCATGCTTTGCAAAGACTTCTCTTTATAAAGGACAGGGTTTTCAGCGCGTAATTTTTCGGCTTCGGCTAAGATTAAACCGTTGGGTACATAGCCATAAACAGGGTCATGGGCAGAGGTTTGATCGGTCAATATATCAGGAATAATATTATCAGCTAAAAGCCTTTCCAATGTGTCGCCTACGTCGCCTACCAAGCCTATCGAGATGGCTTGACCTTTGTTTTTTGCGTCTATTGCCCAATCGCGTGCTTGTTCATAGCTGTGCGTCATGCGGTCTATGTAGCGTGTATCGAGGCGTTTTTGGATACGGGTTTCATCTTTGTCGATACCTAAGAAAGTTGCTCCAGCCATCGTAGCGGCGAGGGGTTGCGCACCTCCCATGCCACCTATGCCTCCTGTTACAAGCAGTCTGCCTTTCAAATCGCCTCCGAAGTGCTGTTTTCCACATTCCGCAAACGTTTCATAAGTACCTTGCAAGATACCTTGCGTACCAATATATATCCAACTGCCTGCTGTCATCTGCCCATACATCATAAGTCCGCGTTCTTTCAAGGCTTGGAAATGCTCCCATGTAGCCCATTTAGGCACAAGATTACTGTTCGCAATCAATACACGAGGAGCTTCAGGGTGCGAGGGCATAATGCCTACAGGCTTGCCCGATTGTATCAATAAACTTTGATTATCGTCTAATTCGAGCAGAATAGCTATAATCTTTTGTGCCGATTCCACGTTGCGAGCTGCCTGTCCTGTTCCTCCGTAAACGACTAATTTTTCGGGGTCTTCGGCTACTTCCGCATCAAGATTATTCAAGAACATACGCAGGGCAGATTCTGTCTGCCAGCTTTTAGCGTGCAAAGTATTGCCGCGTGGTGCACGATAATGAGGGTGATTGGCGTATTCAGCTATAAAGGCTTGGGCTTTCAAGGAAAACATAAAAAGGATTTTTGATTTACGATTTTTGATTTACGATTGTGCCTGTAATGCAGGCTTTATTTCACCTATTAACATTATGTAGGCTGGATTCTATACTCCATTTTCCAAGTATTCTATTTCAAAAATGGGTTATGATTGTTATGTTTTTGGAGCAGAGGCAGGTAAGCGTTTTCCATACTGTGGTCGCCTATCAGGTCGCCTTTGAGTAGGTTATTCAATACTTCCATCGTACCGTTTACTTGGTCTTGAAACCTAAACCACGCGTGCAAATCGGCAGAGAGGTTGCCTTCAGTATCAAAACAAAGGACGATGCCTGCATGATTATAGCCCATTTCGCGCTTTGGTATACGGGTAACAATATCTCTATCGTTCACAAAACGAAAATAACGGGTTTTGAAATCGATGTTAAAATTGCGTGCAAATTCGCGGTCACCTGCGCGCGGTTGCCCAAATGTATAAAGCCCATACACAGCATAATCATCATTTAGAAGCCTTGATACAGCAAGATTGGCTAATGCGCCGCCTAAGCTATGCCCTGTAAACCACAAAGAACGGTACTTGCCTGCCGCGCCTTTATATTCGAAGAGTGTGTTTTTTACGGCATCCCAAATGGTGTCTAAGGCAGTTGTAAAACCTTCGTGAACTTTCCCCATGGTTTTAGGGTGTTCAATGAGTGTATAATCAAAATTTGTCCACCAGTCTTTGAGTCCCCCGTTTGTACCTCTAAAACTAACGATAACCTTTTCGTCATCAGCTACTATGAGTGCTTGCGTGTCGGTTAGTTTGTCTTCAATAAAGCGAAGATGCGTATAATCAAAGTATTTAATTCGGTTTTCATCTTGTAGTATTTTTTTGATAGCATCCTCGTCTTTTTGATAGACAAGGTTCGCCATAAATGCCATAAGTTCGGCATTCATCGGATGATAAGCAATGGTAGAAGCCTGAAAATGCTTGGCATTTACAGCGGGTAGCAAAATATTAAGTTTCGAAAGTCCCATGAAGCGTTACGAGTTTTGAGTTATGAGTTTTGGATAGCTTTTTTTACAGTTGCCAAAGTACTTGCATTTGGGAAACTGTAAAAACCAAACAATTTTTTAATTTTTCATGCGCCTAAAACCTCTTTAGCAGCGCGATAGCCTGTTTCTAAAGCACCGTGTACGGTTGCAAAATAGGCGTTTGTGTGGGTAGCCTCGCCTGCGAAATACAAAGGCGGGGTAGGCAAGGCTAACACTGCTCGCGCAGCATCAGACTCAAAGCTGGGATAGGAATACGACCCCCATTGAAACGGCATGGTCGTCCAATCTATCATGATTCCTTTTTCAAAAAGCATTGAGCTGTTTTGCTCGCCTGTTTCAAGGTTAGACGGAAACATTTTATCTAAGGCTTTTAAGGCAGTCTGTATGGCTTTTTCTTCTCCTAAGTTGCTCAAATAGCGGGCATTATCACCCATGACGATGGCAGTTAAGATGGCTTCGTCGTTTTTTGCGCTTGGGTAAAAATCTGCAATATAGCCGTCATCATAGATTGTCTTTATATCGTTCCTCCAAAATTTCTCTTTGAATTTGAGTATAATTTTTAGTCCTTCGCCCATGCCTATAGTTTCTATGGCTTTCAATTTAGGGGCAGGCAAGGGTGGGGTAAAGGTTATGAGTTCTTTTTTCAATACGCCCAATGAAACGGTTAATATGGCAGCATCGGCTTCAAAGGTGTTGCCTTGCGGGGTGTGTGCCTCCACCTTGCCTGCGCTGTAGGCAAGTCGAGTTACAGGTTTTTCATAGCTAATAAACGGCAATACATCCTTGCATACCTCTTGCAATAGCTCTATATAACCTGTTTTTTCGAATATAAAATTTGCCTCGCCTGCCTGCCATTTACGCCATGCGGTTTGGAGCTCGCGCGCATCAAGTTTTGAGAGCGAAGCACCATAGGAGCTGCTGAGTTTTGCCTCCAAAATATAGCGTAGGTTCGCAGGGCTTTCTATAACATCAAGAAATTGTTGCAAAGAGATAAAACCTACGGTTTCTTCAAAGTCAGCTTCTTCAAGCGCGTCATAAAATAGGTCAAGGTTGGCGAAGTCTTGCCTTGAGTAGGCATCTATTTCACTCCAAAGTTCGTTTTCGATGTAAAACAGGTCTATATATCCGTCATTATGTTCAATAAGGTCTTTTTTATATAATTCAGCGAGGTCAGCCCAAGCTGTTCTGCCTCCATGTATTTCTTCTGCCCCTGCTTCTACGGGGCTTGTGGCAAAGTCGGTAAGGGTTAATACGCGCCCACCATAACATGAGGTCGCCTCTATAATTTGGACTTCTACGCCACTTTTATACAGTATTTGGGCGGCAGTAAGTCCTGCCGCTCCAGCACCGATTATCAGCACCTTGCCTACCGAAGTTGTATTTGGCAAACCTGTTTGCAAGGCATCGAGAATTTTCTTGTTCTCTTTCATTTGTTTGATTTTTAGTTTGACTATAAATCTTCAGAAGGTTCACCAAGCTCGCCTTCCCACCGTGCTATAACGGCAGAGGCAAGGCAATTGCCGAGTACATTTACGGAGGTTCGCGCCATGTCCATCAGGGCATCGATGCCCATAATCATGGCTATAGGCCATTCTTCCAGCCCAAAAGTAGCCGCCGCGCCTGACAGCACCATCAAAGAAGCACGCGGAATACCTGCCACGCCTTTGCTTGTAAGTAGCAACAACAATAACATAGAGATTTGAGTCGCCCAACTTAGGTTTTGCCCTGCGGCTTGTGCAACAAAGATAGCCGCAAGCGAAAGGTACAACGTTGTACCGTCGAGGTTGAAGCTATATCCTGTAGGAATAACAAAGGAAACTATTTTGCGTGGCACGCCAAACTTCTCCATCCGCTCCATCGCCATAGGCAAGGCGGATTCAGAGCTTGCGGTAGCAAAAGCAAGCGAAACAGGCTCACGCACAGCCCGAATAAACTTCACGACATTGATGCGCATAAGCAAGGCGATAGGCAAGAGTACACACAACACAAAGACTATCAATGCCCCGTACAGCGTCAGAAGCAATAAACCAAGGTTTTGCATAGCCGCCAACCCATACTTGCCTATAGTGAACGCGATAGCCCCACCCACCGCCAAAGGCGCAAGCAACATAACGATATTGGTAAACTTAAACATTACTTCTGCCAACGCTTCGGTAAAGTGTATAATCGTTTCTTTGTGATTTTTGGGTATCATAGTCAGGGCTATCCCAAACAAGATACTGAATATAACTACTTGCAATACCTGCCCTTCATGCACTGATTTGGCTATATTTTCGGGGAAAATATGCAACACGATTTCCTGCCAACCTTTATCAGCCTTTTGGATAATCGCGGCAGCGGCTTCGCCTTGTTTTTGTATGCCTACGCCAGCTTGTGTAATATTGATAGCTATCAAACCAACCATAAGGGCTATGAGTGTTACTCCTATAAAATACGTGAAAGATTTTGCTCCCATGCGCCCTACTTGGGCTAAATCGCCATGTCCTGCTATGCCTACCACTAAGGTTGCAAACAATAAAGGCGCAATAATCGTTTTAATAAGTTTCAAAAAGACCTTGCTCAACACTTCTAATTGTATGGCTACTTGCGGAAGCGTATAGCCTACCTCGCCCCCTATGAGCATAGCTACAATAATCCACACGGTAAGCGAGCCTTGCTGAATGCCATAGGCTATGCCTACGGCTATCATCACGAGGCGAATGCCCATAAATACCTCCGCAGGCAAGGTCAGCAAGCTATTTGCCTGCAAAAAAATCAAGGCTATCACAATTGCGATGGAAGCCCCCAGCATTTTGTCCAAGTGTTTCATAGTTTGCAAATATAACAACCGTTTGTTGATATAACAACACGCCTACAAAAACCTTTTGGAAATAATTTTTTTCAAGGGCTACAAATAGCCCCTTATTTAATTCTCATTCCTTAAAAACAAATATAGACCTTTTTTATTTGGCGAAAAAATATTTAGCAATTGTTTGTATCCTCACAAAAAACTATAGTCTTAGGGTTGTTTGTGAGGACACAAACAGCCACTAAATATACGCATAAAGGGGTATTGACAAAGGTGTTTTGATTCTTAGCCATTGCCTATATCCCATCACGAAAAACCACGCAACGCCTCAAATTGCACAAAAAACTACAAAAGCCTCCACGTTCGCTCATTACGAAAGTGGGGGCTTTTGCATATTTCAGTATTGAAATTCCTTAAAACGTCCCTAATTTGATAACTTCCCATTTACCCTTTATACCCAATTTCTCATAAATATTTCTGATATGTTTTTTGACAGTGTTTTCTTCTATGTTTAGTGTTTCCGCAATTTTTTTGTATTTATAGGCTTGTCGCAAAAGTTCTAATACCTCTCTTTCACGTGGTGTCAAAAGTTCAATAGCAAGCATAGGCTCTGTATTTTTAATGGGCGTACTTTGCAATAAACGAAACACATTGCGCGCTATAGAAGTCGACATTTGAGAACCACCTTGCATTACTTCTTCTAATGTTTGTAAGATGAAAGGCGTTTTTTCACCCTTGAGCAAATAACCTTTCGCGCCTGCTTGTATGCAGGCAAGGATTTTTTCATCATCTTCAAAAGTAGTGAGCATCACGACTTGAATAGCGGCATACTTTTCTGTAATTTGTTTGGTAGCTTCTATGCCATCAAGTTTAGGCATAGAGATGTCCATCAAAATCAAGTGCGGATAGTGCGTAGGTTGTATGATTTCAAGCCAACGCATACATTCGACACCATTGGTGGCTGTAAATACGATTTCCACTTGTTCCGTACTTTCTAACTCTTGCTTCAAATAATCCAAGAGAGAAACATCATCATCAATAAGAGCAAGACGCATATAGATTTAAAATTTAAGTGCCAATATAACCTCTACAGAGGTGCCATGTTGAGGACTTGTTCGAATATGAAACGAAGCATTCATCAGTTCCGCCCTTGCCTGCATATTCAATAAACCATAACGCTCTTTTTGCAGTCGTGCTTTTTCGAGTTCAAAACCAATGCCATTGTCTTCTATTTTTATCAATAGTTCGTTTTCAGTCTTTAGCGAGGCATAAACTTGAATGTGTGTGGCATGGCTGTACTTGGTAGCATTTTGCAACGCCTCTTGTATGATACGAAAAAGGTTGATGCCATCTTCAGGCAAGAGTTTACGCGAGGCAGGCAAGTCAAACAACACCTTAATTTCCGCCTCTGTGTTGGCTTGGGCAACCAAATTACAAATTTTGTCTTCAAGGTCTTCAGTGCTTACTTCGCTGTGTTGGACTGCCCAAACCGTGTTGCGCAGTTCTTTGATAACCTTGCCTACCATTTCGTTTAGTTTTTCATCAGGCGAGGAAGCCAATGTTCGCGCAAGGTTGGTAAGTTGCCCGCCAATATTGTCGTGCAAATCGCGGGCTATGCGTTCTTTTTCGTGTTTTATTTTCAGAGTTGCCAAATCGCGCTCCAACATTTTTTCTTTCTCTTTTTGTTCAGAAATGGTTTGTGTGGCTCGTTTTTCCTTTTCTCGACTGCGATACAAAACAATACTTGCAACCAAAAAGAAGCCAATAGCCACTAACGCCACTATCATCAAACCAAATTGCAGGCGGTTTAGGTTTGCCAAATGTTTTATCTCATTTTCTTTGGTCGAGAGTTGGTATTTTGCCTCTACGTTTTTCAATAATTTGCTTTTTTCTGCATTGAAAATGGTATCTTTGGTAGCCACAATCAATTCTAAATAAGACATGGCTTTGGCATACTCTTTTTGTCTTTTATACACTTCGTAAAGTGCTAAAGCTGATTCGTTGATGCGCACATTGGCGCGTTGTGCTTGCGCAAGTTTCAAGCTCTTTTCCGCAAAGGTTATGCCTTTTTCGAAATTGCCCAAATTTAAATGCGCATTGGCTACATTGGCAAGTGCTATCAAAATACCATCTTTGACAAGCAAGGAATCATACAAAAAAAGGGCTTTTTCAAAATAAGTAAGTGCTTTTGGGTAATCTTTTTTTTTCATCAATACCAAACCCAAATTGTTGGTACTTGTAGCAATACCATGCTTGTCTTGCAAAACAGTGCGTATTTGCAAAGCCTTTATTAAATTTTCTGCTGCTTTTTCAAACGCTTGTGCTTGATAATGGGTATAACCGCTGATATTCCAACATTCTGCCTCACGTTTCAGGTGTTTGTTTTTTTGTGTGATAGCAAGTGCTTTGTAAAAATATTGTAGAGCTTCAGGGTATTCTTTTTGGCGCATATTGATTTGCCCTATACTGATAAGCGACATTACCTCCCCTAATGAATATTTTTTCTTTTCAGAAAGTTGCAAAGCACGCATAAAAATAGGTAAAGCAAGTGCATAATTGCTTTGTTGGTAATAAACATAGCCCCAGTCGTCCAAGCTTTGTACGGCATGAGGCACATCGCCTAAACGTACCAACATTTCTGCTGATTTTTCAAAATAACCCAGCCCTTTGTCATGTTGTTCTTTTAGCCAATATACGAAACCCAAGAGCCAATATGCCTTTGCTTCGCCTTTGGTAAAACCCATTTTCTGGGCTTGTGTCAATACTTTTTCTGCTATTGCCTTTGTGCTATCTGTGCGCACTCGCCTGATATGGTAGGCAAGTTCGACTTGCCACAATAGGCGAGTCGTGTCGTGTGCCTTAGCCGTTTGCAACAGATGTGCTATACTGTCTGCGGGATTAGTTTGCGCCCTTGCCTGCCCACAGAACAAGCATAGGCAGAAAACAAGGTAGAGGAGCTTCATAGTGCCACAAAGTTATTAGACAAAATGAAATATCACGACCTTTTTTGAAAAAAAACATCAAGTTTTTTATCAACGGAGTTCTACGAAAGTTAGGTTGTCTGACAATTTTTCTGTGTGCAGGCAGTTTTAGTTCGTAATTTACTCGTAAAATACTGGTATTCAAACCTATAAGGTTTTGGAACCCTTATAGGTTTAGCTTCCCACAAAAATCGTAAGAGAATCTATTTGTTCTGCCATTGTTGATACATGGCTTGTATGGTAGGCAAGGGCAGATTAGCGATAGTCGCTATCAAATCCAAATTGATTTTTTGAGCAAACATCGCCTGCACCATTTCGTTTAATTTTTTTGCTTCGCCTTCGGCTTTTCCTTCGGCTTTTCCTTTCGATTCGCCTATGAGGTAAGACATTTCTTCTTCTATAGGTAGGGGTTCAAAAATTTCTGCGAGCATATTTTTAGAGAGGTTAGTGATGATAGAACGTAAACTGCGCAACTGCCCAAGCATTTGCGCTTGTTTGACATAACGCATGAGCGCGAGGTCGCTCCGTGTGATAGAACGTAGTTTTTCCAGAATTGTTGTAACAACATCTTCCTTTTTTTCGCCATGAAAATCTGCCAAAAGTGCCATCAAAACCACTTCAGGAACGTTAGATGCCAAAAACTCGTAGTAAGAAAAATCACGCAAATTGTG
Source organism: Cytophagales bacterium (assembly GCA_043748375.1). Classification (GTDB taxonomy): domain Bacteria; phylum Bacteroidota; class Bacteroidia; order Cytophagales; family Microscillaceae; genus RDXI01. The sequence continues at coordinate 7,040 of JAYTNK010000539.1, read as the reverse complement.
AATGTCATAGCTGTAAACACCTCGGTCAAGAGGCAATTCATACGACATAGATGGCTTGACATTGCCCATAAAAAACAACACTTGTTTGACGGGAACTTGGTAATGATAGTACAGCAAGGCATAATACACCAACATTCGAGTTAACATAGTCGTGTCATTTTTTACTTGAAACTCAATATGATAAAGTTTCTTGTTGCCTGTCTTGTCGGTAGCCAGTAAGATGAAGTCCGCATCTTTTTCTACAGTATAGGTAAGTTCGGGGAATACTACCTCAAAATGCGCAATTTCTACGCCTAATGCCTTTTTAAGCAGGGTTGTAATGCTGGGAAGGATATTTTCCTTCACAATCTTGTCATATTCATGAGCCATGCACAAAAATAGGAAAAGTAATTTTAAATCCAAAACGACTTTTGAAAAAAAAAATTACCATAAAATCCCACCGACACGACACTTTGTTGCAACCGATTTTCAAGTTTTGGATTCAGCAGGACAGACAGGTTGTCAATTTATTCAATTTTTGTGCTATAAGATTCCAAAAACCTCGAAAAAACTTCAGAATTACTCGAAATATACTCACTTGTGATTATTGACAAATGCGTTTCGAAGCTGTATCTTTGCAGAAAAAATAGGCAAATTGCGTAAGTTTCATATTTTACAAAGTTTCCAATACAAAGGAAGTGAGCCTATAGAAGGTTTTGAAGAAATCAAAGAACGATACGCCAAGAAATCTTACAAGCTGAACCCAACCCTTTTTCTGACAAAGAAATGCAAATCCTTGCCTTTTTAGTGCAAGGCTATACAAGCAAACAAATTGCCTACGCTTTGCACCTAAGACCCTATACTATACACACACCGCAAAAATATGCTTCACAAGGCACAAGTAGCCAATACAACTGAGTTGGTTACATACACCCGAAACAACGCTTGGATTTAAATTTTTTTACCTATGTTGAATCATCTCTCACCCCCCAATAATTTTACTGACCTTATGCGGTATTTGCATACGCATACAGTAAGCGCACCCATAGACGCTGTACCCGCTACCCTTCAGCAAGATGTAGAAAAGTATCAAAATGTGATAGCTTTTGGGACAGAATACTTCTATTTGGTGGATTTGATAACACCTAAAATTATTTTTGTAAGCGAAAACATGACCAATATTTTGGGATATGAGCAGGCAGAATTTAATTTCGCGCTTTTATTTGACATCATACACCCTGATGACAAGCAAATGGTCATCAAATCAATCGCTTTGTTGGTAGAGTTTGCACGCAATTATTTGCAAATCAGAAACGATTTTACCGCCCAAATAGACTTCAGGCAACGCAAAAAAAATGGCGACTATATTCGAATCTTGAGGCAAACAGGGGTCTATAAACGTGATACGCAAGGCATCATGACGCACAATATAGCGATGTGTACCAACATCAGTGCTATCAAAAAAACAAACCAAGTCGAGTTTAGTATGTTTATGGGAAGTGAGCCTATAGAAGGTTTTGAAGAAATCAAAGAACGCATACGCCAAGAAATCTTACAAGCCGAACCCAACCCTTTTTCTGACAGAGAAATGCAAATCTTTGCCTTTTTGGTGCAAGGCTATACAAGCAAACAAATTGCCTACGCTTTGCACCTAAGCCCCTATACTATAGACACACACCGCAAAAATATGCTTCGCAAGGCACAAGTAGCCAATACAACTGAATTGGTTACATACGCCCGAAATAACGCTTGGATTTAAGTGATTTGTTTACACCCAAACAGTTTTCAAAAAATCGCCTAACAATTCATTGAAAATGGCAGGGTTTTCCCATTGCGGAGAATGTCCTGCTTCGGCTATGTATTGTACTTTCCCACGCGAAACGTTGGGCAACGCAAGCCCATCAATATAACCCCGCATTACAAACTTTTCTAATTCGCCCTCAAAAATAGCTACAGGCAAGGCATTTTGTGCCATCAGGCTCGCCTCATCTTGTAAGGCTAAATTTTTGCCTAAAAAGGGACGAAACTGTACATCTGTTTGCGAAAGTTGCGCAATAAGTGCTTGTTTATCAGGCTGTTCAGTAGAAAGACATTGTGCTACAAAAAGCTATTTCTCACTTTCCGAAAGCTTGCCTTTGAACAAAACGCCCAAATGCTCATTCGGTTGGAATACTTCACCAATATTCAAAGGCTGTTTCGCAGGCGGTGCGCCAAACAAGACAAAACCGCGCAAACCTTTCCACGTAGGCAGGCCTTCCATGAGGATATGCCCACCCATAGAATGTCCCACCAATACATTGTCTTGCAAATCCAACGCTTGTATAAAACCCGCTACTGTTTCTACAAAGTACATGTACCTATATCATCAGGGTCAGAGGCAGGCAAGGACGTGCCATGCCCTATCATTTCAAAAGCTATCAAACGATAGCCTTGCGCCCAACTCGCAGCAAACTGCTTGATGAAACTTGCTGATGACAACGAATTGCCATGCAAAAAAACTACAGGTTTGCCTGTCGAACAGTTTTGAAAGTAGGTTATAGAATGTCCCTGTACCTCTATAGTCTGGGTAGGAAAGTGAGTCATGTCCTAAAAACAGTAAGATTTTGGGCAAAGGTAACAAAAGATACCTAAAAATAGGTATTGACAACTTGCCTACATGACCATACCTTTGCAAAGGAGTAATTACCAAATCTCAAACAATTCAAAAACCTCGAAAAAACTTCAAAACACCTCGAAATATACTCACTTGTGATTATTGACAAAAGGTTTTCTAGGCTGTGTCTTTGCAGAAAAAAGACTGAAAAAATATTTTCAAGAAAACTAAAAAAAACAGAGAAATATATACTCAAAAGTAAGTATAGAAAGCCGCGCCTGATACCAAAAATTGTTATAATACTCATTCACTAAAAACCCTCTTTGGAGAGTGAAAAACAAGTTTTTGACCAAAATAGTGATACTCACACTTAAAAAAGCACACCCATTTTTGGTTATTGATAGAACAATTTTACCTTTATATATTTGCGCATAACATACAACAAAGTGTTTTGCGCCTTCTCAAACAACACTAAATGCTCTTTGTATGCAACCGAAAAAACGAATGAAAAAACACGCGCTTCTCACGCACCAAGAACTCAAGGTATTAGGCGAATTTGTTAAAGGGCAGACTGCCGAAGAGGTAGCCCACGCACTTGGTGTGTCTAAAAACACCGTAAACAAACAAAAAACTCACATCTACCAAAAATTGGAGGTAAAAAACAGTGCGCAACTCACTGCCTATTACCATGAGAACGCTGAACTACAGGAAGCTGTTCAGGAAACCCAAGACAACCCACACGTGATTCCTACCCACGTCACGTTTGAGCGCAAAGCTCTCCAAGAAGCCTTGAACGAATGTGAAGGAGAAAAAATCACTTTCGAATTCTATATGCAAGTGGTCAGGGAAAATAAGAAGAAACAGGCAAGTACTAACTCAAACCAGTAAAATCTCCTATTATGAACTTCCTTATCACCAACCGTGAAATCATTACCCAAAACCGCAAGGAAACCCTCCGCGAAGATGGCAAAGAATACGCAGGCGATAACATACGCTTTGGCGAATATGACCTTGGTAGTAAGGCGTTTACGCTCTATCAAGAACCCGAAACCTTGACAGATTTGGCGTATGACAACTTGCCTGAAAGCGAAGCCAAACTCAAAGGTTCTCATAAGTTTTTCAGAAAGCTGCACCACGAAATCATGCAAGCTAAAGTCCAAAACCCGCAAAAGGCTGATGTACTCTTTTTTGTGCATGGATTCAAAACCAATGTAGAGGGCGTAAAAGATGCCTACAAAGACTTGCACGAAAAATACGTCTTGCCTGCCGAATCGCCTATAGCGCACATCGTCATGTTTAGCTTTCCCAGCCAAAGCCCATGGGGAACTGTCCCTGTGCCTTTTTATACCTATTATGACGACAAAAAAGACGCTATTCGTTCAGGCGAGGCATTAGCAAGAGTGTTTGAAAAACTAAAACGCTTTTTTACTTTCTTTTTTATAGAAAGAGATGGCTACAAAAAAAACAAACTCTGTGGGCAACAAATCCACCTCATGGTACATTCTATGGGCAATCAAGTGGTAGGGGCTATGATGGAAAAAATAAACGCCCAAACAACCGAAATCTTTGGCGAAATCATCTTAGTAGCGGCTGATATTGACTACAACGCCTTCGAGAAAGAGGGCGCGTACAACCGACTCATCGACATGGGAAAACGCATACATATATACCACAGCAGGCAAGACCACATATTGGACTTCTCCAAATTTACCAAAAACCTTAACAACCGATTGGGCAAATATGGTAGAAATCATATCGATAATGCCCTGCATGATGTCCACGACATTGATGTAAGCCGCTGCGATGATGACGCACAATACCAAAAATTGGTGAATAAATTTGGTGGACATTGGTATTACTACACCTCCTCTGAAGTGGCAAATGACATCATCAACGTGCTGAAAGGCGAAAAATCAAATATCCTCCCAAAAAGCAACTAAACCCCCAAAAATATGGCAAAAATCAATATCAAAGTCCCGTATATCCGTTGTGAAAAAGACACCAACGGGATTGGCAAAGATGAAATATACTTGGCAGTGAATGTCCTCGCTATGCGCATGAAAGACAACGAAATCATTATTTCTAATGCAGAAAAACCTATTTCGTTCTTCCTTTCGCCTATAGAAACCAAAGTGTTTCCCAGCAAATTCTGGACTCCCTTTGCCCAAGACCTCACTGTAGATATAGGCAATGCCAACGCGCTATTTGTGCAATTCGCACTCTATGAGCAAGATGATGCTCGACTCTATGCCCAAATGAAAGAGGAACACAGAATGTTAAGCCCCGATTCTTTTAATTGGAACGCTATCATTGAAAAAGCCACTGAAATCGTTATGGGGTATATCCCAACTAACCCTCCTGAAAAGCCTAAAGAACCGCTTACACTTGATATGTGGTTGCCTGTAGTATTTGAAGTAGGCAAGCAAGTTTTCAAGCACTTCAGGCAAGACGATTTGCTTGGTGCAGATAGCTTCAAAGCAGCCATGAGCCAAGAGGAAAAATTCGGACCCCGCAACTTGCTATTCACAGGGCAAGGCGCACGCTACCATGTCGCGGTAGAAATTAACAAAGTACAAGAAAATGCTTAATAACGTAACTATAAATGCTACACATCAAGTTTTTGCTTTTGTGCTTGCGCTCATGCCACTTATAGTAGGTACAGTAGTAACTGTGATAATTGTCTCTGCTTTGCGAAAGCCTGAAGAAACGGAGAATCAAAAACCACTAAGGTGGTGGAAAGTCGTTTTAAAATTAGTAAGCAGACCAAATACTACGGACACCCACCCAAGCTCAACGCGCATGATTATGTTCTTCTTCGCACTTACGGCTATTGTGTTGGCATTCTGTATTACCTCTGCTTGGATTTATGGCAACCTCACAGGACAAGGTAAATTTGAGTTGGGCGATATGCTACAACTGCTCTATCTATTCGTATTCGGTGCAGTCCCGTATGGGCTTAATCGTTTGGCAGAAGCCTTTGGAAAAAACAAAGAAAAACCCAACGACTCTAATAAAACAACCTAATAGGAACTTCCCGAAAGTTCTAAAACTTTCGGGAAGTTCCTTTTCTTTTCTAACCCTTTAATTCAACAAATAAAATGAAAAAAATATTTCTTTTCTTTCTCTCTATATGCCTGCTCGCTGTGGTAGGCAAGGCGCAACCTGGGTCTATAGATGCCACTTTCAATATAGGAACAGGGTTTGATAGCGCGGTTAGAGCTTTGGCTGTGCAATCGGATGGCAAAATCGCGGTAGGTGGGTATTTTACAGATTTCAATGGCATCTCCCGCAATTATATTGCCCGTTTGAACGCAGATGGTAGTTTGGACGCTACCTTCAACCCTGGTACTGGGTTTAATAATTTGGTTTTTGCTTTGTCTGTGCAGTCAGATGGCAAAATCGTGGTAGGGGGGTATTTTACAGATTTCAATGGCATCTCCCGCAATTATATCGCCCGTTTGAATGCGGATGGCAGTTTGGATACGAGCTTTAATCCTGGCATAGGGTTTAATGATTTTGTTTCCGTATTATCTGTGCAGGCAGATGGCAAAATCGTGGTAGGGGGAGCTTTTACCACTTTCAATGGTACAGCCCGCAACAGGATAGCCCGTTTGAACGAGGATGGCAGTTTAGATATGAGCTTTAATCCTGGCACAGGGTTTGGTAGTGAAGTTAATGCTTTGTCTGTGCAGGCAGATGGCAAAATCGTGGTAGGGGGAAGTTTTACCACTTTCAATGGTACTGCCTGCAGTAAGATAGCGCGTTTGAACACAGATGGTACTTTAGATACAAATTTCAATTTAGGTACGATTTTTAATAACTTTATTAGTAGTTCGGCTTTACAATCCGATGGCAAAATCATAGTAGTAGGAGACTTTACCACCACGCCTCACAGGCGTATAACCCGTTTCAATGAAAACGGTACTGTAGATGGAACATCTAATGCTGGAATAGGGTTTAATGACCTTGTTTTTAATTTGAAATTGCAGTCTGATGGCAAAATCGTGGCAGGGGGATTTTTTACGACTTTCAATGGTATAGCCCGCAGTTGCATCGTCCGTTTGAACGCGGATGGCAGTTTAGATACGAGCTTTAATCCTGGTATAGGGTTTGATAGTCCTGTTCTTGGTTTGGCTTTACAGTCTGATGGCAAAATCGTGGTAGGGGGATTTTTTACGACTTTCAATGGTACAGCCCGCAACAGGATAGCCCGTTTGAATAGCGTAGGTGCTGTAGCCCCGACCGCCGTTTACGTATCCCCTACAGGCTCAGACACGAATGATGGACTCACAGCAGGCACTGCGAAGCTGACCATAGGCGCAGCATACGCTTTAGTAGCTGAAGGCGGTACGGTAAACATAGCCGCAGGTACTTACACAGAAACTGTAAGCGTTACGAAAAACATCACTTTCGCTACTACAGGCACAGTCGCAGTGCAGAACCTTACCATGAACGGGGCAGGCAAGAC
>JAYTNK010000538.1:0-3752 GCA_043748375.1 Cytophagales bacterium | reverse complement strand
TCCGCCGTGACAGGGCGGCATTCTAACCAACTGAACTACCACTCCTTGGTTGAATTGTGATGCAAAGATAGGAGGTTCTTTTGACACTTCCAAATCTTTTGCAAAAAAAAATCATTTATTTTTGAATTTATTTTTGAATAATTTTTTTATTAGCGTTAAAACACTGATAATGAGTTGTTTAATTTTAAAATTTGAAAGCCTAAAAAGTATGCGTATGGAAAATTATTTTTTATGGCTACCTTTGTGCAGTATTCATATAACACTCCGAAAATGAAAATAGTATTGCTTGTTCTACTCATTGTATTAGCTTTGTGTGTCATGTCGATGGCTTTGGTTATCTATCGCTTGACGAATCCTGCGGGTTATGTACTCGCCTTGCCTACCCAAAACGCAGTTCCTGTGCAGCAGGCAAGATTGTATGCCGATGTAAAAGCACTTACCGATATTCGCCCTTATCGACACTCAGCCAATGCAGAGGGTATGCAACAAGCTGTAGATTTTATCACCCAAAGTTTTGAATCAGCGGGTTATAAGCCTGAATTTCAAACCTTTCAAACACCTGACGGCAATGCTTATCAAAATGTAATAGCTTTTTATGGAGATAAGAAATTACCAAGAATAGTAGTCGGAGCGCATTATGACGTTTGTGGCGACCAAACAGGCGCAGATGACAATGCAACGGCGGTAGCAGGTATGCTTGAAATTGCACGTCTGTTGCAACAATTAAAGCCTAAACTTGCCTACTGTGTAGAATTGGTGGGCTATGCCAATGAAGAACCGCCATATTTTCGCACGCAATATATGGGTAGCGCAGTTCATGCCCGTAGTTTGAAAGCACAAAAGGTAAATGTAAAAGCTATGATTTGCCTTGAAATGCTTGGCTTTTTCTCTGACAAGCCGTATTCACAAACCTTGCCCTTGCCTGCCCTAACCTATATTTATTCAAATAAGGCAAACTTTATATCTGTTATAGGTAAATGGGAGCAAACTACTATAGTCAGAAAGGTAAAACGCGCTATGCTTGAGGCAGGCAAGATTGAGGTGTTTTCTATCAACGCGCCTAATTTTGTGAGAGGCATTGATTTTTCAGACCATCGTAATTATTGGGCAGAGGGTTACGAGGCTGTAATGATTACAGACACGTCTTTTTTCCGAAATCCACACTATCATCAAAAGACAGATACGATTGAAACACTTGACTTTGTACGTATGACTGAGGTAGTTAAAGGCGCGTATTGGGCGGTAGCCAGTTTATAAAAAAACAAAAAAAACGCACACTTTAAAAGTGTGCGTTTTTGATTAGTATGGCAAATTAAGATTTTTTAGGTTGGTTTTTGGCTTGTTCAAGGGCTATTTCGCGTACAGCATCAAATGATTTTTGGTTAGTAGCTCCATCGAGTGCTTTGATAGCGAGTTCCTGCACTTGTTTCAAGGCAGTTTCCAATTGCTTGTTGAGATTTTGGAGGCGAGCTTCCTGCCCTTTTATGGTTGTATCAAGATTATTTACCTTCATTTCGTAAATTTTTTGAGCGTTTTCGACTTCTTTAGCGAGTAGGTCGGCTTTAATTTTCGCCTCTTTCTCAATGATAGCTCTGCCTTCATGTTCGGCTTTTTTAAGCTCTTTTTCAAGTTTAGCAGGAATTTCTTCAGCCTCTTTTTTGAGTTTTTCCGCTTCTTCTTCGCGGTCTTTCATGAGCCTTTCTTGTGTTTGCCAAACCTCATCTTGTTGTTCGCGCAAGTCGCTCAAGATTTGTTGCAGTGCTTTTTTCTTTTGTTCGTAGGTATCTTTTTCAAGATTTCGGTTTAGCGTGAGGTCGTATTGGTGTTCTTTGTAATTGCGTTGATAGTCAAGCTCGGCTATTTCGGTTTGCTCGGTGGTATGTTTGTTGTGCTTTGCTTGTTCTTTATGCCAAGCCTTTTGTTTTTCGGTAAGGTCTTGTTGGTAAGCGGCTTGCATTTTTTTATTTTCTTCGGTGTAGAGCGTTTGTTTTTCCTCGTATTCGGTTACGAGTTTATCGAGGATACCGTTTTCTACTTTGAGGTCGTAGAGTTTCGCGAGGTTTTCTTTTTTCTCGTTGATGGTGTCTTGCAGTGTGGCAAGGGCTTCCGCTTCGATGGTCATTTTCGCTGAAATTTCGCCAAGTGCAGGGCTGATGCCCTTTTGCATATTGTTCAGGTAAGTAATAATACCCGATACGTCATTCACTTTGGGCATTTCATACACCACTTTGGTTTGGATTTGTGGTGTTTCACTGCTTTTGGCAGGCAAGGTAGGCAAAGTAGCAAGTTGTTGTTGGAGTTTGGTCTTCTCCTGTTGTGCTTTGTCCAAGCCTTGTTGGGCAGTTTTCGCTTGTGCTTCGAGTGTGGCGACTTCTTTGATAAGAGCCTCGTAAGCTTCAAGCATTTCGTTTTTCGTGTTTTTCACGGACAGTTTCTTAGCCATTGTTCTGAATATTGGGTTAGTTGATTTAGATGTACAAAGATAGCTCAAATTTTTAATATATCCAAATTTTTTAGCATAATTTTAAAAAATATTTTTATAAATTTTATATATTTAAAAGTCTTATTATCAGTGTTTTAAGTTGTTTAACTACTTATTTTATTGAATATCAAAGACTTATCTTTTTGCTCATAAAATTGGCATTACTTGCCTGCCAGAAGCAGTATTTTAAGTCAATAATTTTTATTTTTATTTTTATTTAATATTTTCGAACCTTTTTGAAGGTCATAGAGTCCTATATATAAGTCGCACATTTTCTTTTTGAGTAGCAGATAGCACTCACCACTACTCAAAAAGAAAACGTGCTATAAACTAAACTTTACTCAATCATTATGAAACCCTTTTACCATTACTTGTTGCTGGCTCTTGTCTGTATGAGTTTACAATCCTGCTTTTTCATTTTTCAACCCGAAAAGCGCGAAACGTCTGCCTACACGCCTATTACCATGACACGCGCCGAGTTAAACCAATCTATAAAAATGCAAACGGCTCGCGCTTTGCGTCAACCAGGCAAAATATATGTCCGCGCTCCTTATTTATTCATCAATGACCGCTATGATGGCGTACATATCGTTGATAATACTAATCCAGCAAACCCACAGAAGGTCGCTTTCATATCTATACCTGGCTGTTTAGACATAGCGGTCAAAGGCAACACCATGTATGTGGACAATGCTTCTGACTTAGTAGCCATTGACATCACGAATCCTACACAAGCCCAAGTGATGAAACGGGTAGAAAACATGTTCCCGCTCAATACTGTGTCGCCTGACGGATATAGCTACAGCATAGCAGGCGATAAAATTATCGTAGGGTGGACAAAAAATTAACCATAGAATTTAGCTTTCACATTTTGGTTTTCATATTTACAAAATATTGATTATCAGTACTTTGCAATCACTAATCTTAAATCACTCATTTCACTTGCCTCTTTTTTTATGAAAAATATATTTTTACTTTTAATTGTTAGCCTATTACTCAATCTTACAAGTTGTTCTAATTCGGGCAGTTTTGACTCAGCTACTCCTGCAGGCAAGGGAGGTTCTATGGCTCGTTTTGCTATCAATGGCAACTATCTTTATACGGTCGATAAACAAAACTTAAATGTTTTCGACATTAGCACAGCCAATAACCCAATTTATAAAAACAAAACGACCTTGGGTTTCGATATTGAAACAGTATTCCCATACGGGGAAAATCTTTTTATAGGTACACAAACGGGTATGCAAATTGTTTCTGTGCAAAACCCTCT
>JAYTNK010000537.1:0-2997 GCA_043748375.1 Cytophagales bacterium | reverse complement strand
CCTCTTAGTATTTATGCTTGTCAACGTCTATCCATCATTGACAACGTTCAAAAACAGGTTATCCTGTTTTTAAATCTTATAAGTTTATTGTTTTCTTTGCTTCTGCATCATACTCCCTTAAATTTCTATTCTTTAGAAGAATCTTTATTTTAAAAACGTGTAAAAAAACTCGCTCAAGCCATGCTTGAGCGAGTTTTTTTATGATGTTTTTTACACCTCTATATGTTTACTTTTTCTCTTCTTTTTTCTCTTTTACTTTTTCCCCTTCTGGTTTTCTATCCGCTTCTGCAGAAGTAAAATCTACCAATTCTACCTCAAAGAATAGAGGCGCGCCTGCAGGAATATCAGGAGATGGGCTTTGTTGCCCGTAGGCGAGTCGGTTTGGAATAATGAGGGTAGCTTTTGCGCCTTTGTTCAAGAGCATAATGCCTTCGTCCCAACCTGGTATTACCTGCCGCTGCCCTATTGGAAATTTTAATGGCTCATATTTGCGTCCTTGTTGCATAAGTTTAGCTTCTTTGGCTATAGCTTCTATACTTGTGTCAAACACTTTGCCTGTGATGTTTCTGCCCGCATAATTCACGCTTACCATATCACCTACTTTGGGCATTTCGCCTTTACCCTCTTTTGTAATGACGTACATTAAGCCAGATTTAGTGGTTTTAGGTGTGAGGTTATTCTTTTTGCAATAGGCTGCGAGGTCATCTTTTTCTTTTTTATCGCGTCCTGTGTTTTCCTCACCTTCTCTTTTTTTCTTTTGCTCTTCATTTTCTACTCTGAATATTTTTACGTAGTAGCTAATAAACTTGCCTGCAGGCATGAGAGGATTGGGTTTAATAAGTTCGTCTTTGGCTTGCTTGAGCTGTGATTCAAATGCTATAGCATTTTTTTTCTGAATCGAGTCGGGCATAGAAGCAAAGTTCTTTTCCATCTGCGCGATAGTTTTGCGCAGGTTTTCTTTGTTTTCTTCCACTTCTATTTCAGTTTTTATTCTGAAAACAGCACTATCACCCACAGTAAGCATTTTGAAAAGTGCCAAGATGTCTTTTTTAGCTTCTTTTTCTGAAAACTTATAGTTTTCAATGGGTTTTCCACCTGGCTGGGCGTATGTGCTTTGCAATACCGAGTCTTTGGTATCTTTTATTATAAGGTGAAAATCAATGATGTCACCTTCGGCTATCTTGTGCGTGTTGTCGCCTTGCCTGAAGATGCGGTATTCGTTTCCTTCTTTTGTTTTGCCATTCTCGGTTGTAATGACACGTTTACAAGCTAACATAGCGGAAGTGCTTGTTATTAATAAGATAACAAGAAAAAGTTTTGATGTACGTAACATACTGTTTTTCAAGGGATTAAAGTGTTTTTTAATAGATTACCCAACTTGGGCGTGCAAATATATGAATTTTTTTTTAATTGCCTTGCAACCTTTTCGTATATATGTAGAGTCCTTAGTATATAACAGCTTGATACAATTTACCTATAATCCTTTAACCACTATCTTTTAAAATTATTTTCAGCCCAACCAATATCCTTCAACCACCCAGCGAAAACCCTAAATTTCAGCCATTTAGGGTTTTTATTTTTTTTAGTTACAGTTCAATAATTTAACTTGACAGCTGTTTTATTGAGTCCTACTTTCATGGTAATTTTACTTTTTTCATAGCTGGGCGGTCCAAAAACTCCTTTAGCGTTGTTTGAGAAGCCGTAACCTTCAGTAGGAATACCAAATATGTTTTTGTCTAATTGCCCATTATTATTTTCGTCATGAAAAAAAACAAAGGCATATTCGCTTTGCGTGAGGGCAGAAAATTGAATAATAGCTTTACCATTTTCAATAACGACTACTTTTTTACTGATAGCTTGAGGCTCTTTCATAAAGGCTTTTTCACTGTCATACAATGCGATAAATAATTTGCCTTTGTTAGACTTACAATTCTCGATGGTTACTGTTAAAGTGCTTTCGAAGTTAAGAAGCGCAAAAAGAAGGTGAAAAAACATAAATTTTATAGGTTGATGAGTATATTCATTTGTGGTTCTTCGAAAGTTATTACGGGATAGCCACGCTGTAAGCGTCTATTATACACTTTATCACCCCGCAAAAGCCTGAAAAACAGATTCTTACGGAATGACTGCTCATATATTTTGGTAGCTTTCGCTGTAACTTTCTAAAAACATCACTTCTTTAACCATTAAAATAAGTTGATTGTTTTAGAAAGCTTATTAGATATTTTGCAAATTAAAAATAGTGGCTACATAATTTCATGCGTTTACATAAAAAATGCCTACAAGACTGTGATAGCTTGCAGGCTGTAAGAATTTGAAAAGTTAGGTTAATTGTTTTTCAGGGTGATTATTTCGTGAATTTTCTTTTTAAGTAACAGAATAATGCTACTCGCCAAATAAAAAAACAGCTGAATTTGCTACTCAAAAAGAAAACTCATGTTATTTTAAGGTATTTTGTTTGAGTGCTTGGCATATCGTTTTTACATTAGCGCGTACCATGCCTATATAAGTTCCTTCTATGGTATTTTCAGCCCCCATTGCATCAGAGAAAAGTGTACCGCCAATAACAACTTGATGCCCTTTTTGCCTACATCCTTGCGCAACGGCTTCTAAAGATTTGGGGGCTACAGAACTCTCCACAAAAATAGCAGGGATTCTGCGTTTGGCAAGGAAATCGGTAAGATCAGCTATATCTTTTAAGCCATATTCGCTCATAGTAGAGATGCCTTGCAAGCCACGTACTTCAATGTTGTACGCTTTGCCAAAATAGCCAAAAGCATCATGTGCTGTAACCAATACGCGTTGATTTTGAGGTATTTCTGCTAATTGTACTTTAATTTCTTGGTGTAGTTGTGCAAGTTGCCCTATATATTTCTCCGCGTTTTGTTTGTAAAACAAGGCGTTTTTCGTGTCAATTTCAGCTAATTTATTGCCTACAAACTGGGCTACTTCTTGCCATAGCGATACGTCAAACCAAATATGTGGGTCAGCCGAGCC
>JAYTNK010000536.1:0-16960 GCA_043748375.1 Cytophagales bacterium | reverse complement strand
CCCAATTTCATTGGGGGCTATTCGTAAATTCAACACCTGAAGGTGTTGCTTGTGCTTTACCGAACCTCTTTAGAGGTTCAAATTTGAATAGCCCCCAATAAAATTGGGGGAACTTTTATTTTGATGCGTTTAATCTGACTTGCCTGCCCTTTGTGGTAGTTTGGCAGGCAAGTTGCGTATTTTCGGGCTTGCCTACTCTAATTTTACGCCCATCACCAATACATCATCAACTTGGTATCGGTCGCCTTTCCAATCCAAAAAGGCTTTTTCCAAAATATTTTTTTGGAATGCCATAGGTTCGTTGTGTATCTCCAATAGTAATTGTTTGAAACGTTTTCGCATAAATTTTTTGCCATCTTCGCCTCCGAATTGGTCTTGGAAACCGTCCGAATAGAGGTAAATTTTGAGTGGGCTTTCCGCAAAGCTAAGGATTTCTGCACCATATTCTCGCTCGCCTTGTTCTAAGTCTTGCCACCCTCCTACCGAGAATATATTGGCTTTCAGCTCGCCTATTTGGTCGTTTTGAATATAAATCAGTGCGTTTTTCGCTCCTGCGTATTCTACTGTTTTGGCTTCTTGATCTATTACACAAAGCGACATATCCATACCATCTCGGTTTTGGGTTTCACCTTGTTTGAGGGCTTTTCGTATGCCTTTGTGAAGTGCGTTCAGGATTTGGTCTGCGTGTGTGTTACCTTTGTCCATTATAATTTGGTTGAGGTGCGCATCGCCAATCATACTCATAAAAGCACCAGGCACGCCATGTCCTGTGCAATCAATAGCCGCAATAATAGCGAGTTCGTTTTGGAAGCCTATCAAAGTGCGTTGCACGCCATCAAACGTATCGCGTTCTTCATAAATTGGCTTTGCATCAATTTTTCCGAACCAATAAAAATCGCCGCTTACGACATCTCTTGGCAGATAAAATATAAAATTGTAGGGCAGTACTTCATCAATGCGCTCTTCATAAGGGAGCATGGCTTGTTGAATGCGCAAAGCATAACGGATACTGCTTTCTATGTGTTCGCTTTTTTCTATAATTTGCTTTGTTTGAATGTCGATAGTATCGCGTTGGCGTTCCAGTTCTTCTAATTGGGCTTCTATAGCATCGCGTTGAGCAGTTATCTCTTCTTTTTGTTGATTAATTTCTGCATTTTGCAAAGTTATTTCATTATATTGTACTTTTAGGAGGCTATTAATTTTGTTTTTTCGTTGAATACTGCGATACAAAACAATGATAAGCAAAACAAGCAGGAATGCGCCGCCTATTCCACTTGCTATCAATAGGCGTTTAAATTGATTATCTTTATTCAATAAAACGTTTTGTGTTTGAGATTTATCGAGTTCGTAAGAATTTTGGAGACCGCTTATTTTGTGGGTATTTTCATCTTTAAATACTTCTTCTTTCAGCATGAGTTGAAGGTTTTTGTATTCGTAAGCCTTTTCAAAATTCTTTTTGAGAGAATAAACATCAGCCAGAATACCACTTGCGTTAACCATTTCGCGTTTGAGGGTTGTTTTTTCGGCAATAGCAAGACTTTTTGTGGCATAAACCTCTGCTGAGTCGGCTCGTTCCAGTTTCAAATAGGCTTCTGCTATATTGATAAGGGTGGCAGCTTGGCTTGGCTGGTTGTTAAGGATTTCATCTATTTTGAGCGATTGAAAGTAATAAAGCAAGGCAAATGGGTATTTATTTTGTGTATGATGGACGATGCCCATGTTGCGCAATACCATAGCCGTACCTGCTTGGTCTTGTGTTTCTTTGTATAAATTAAGGGTTTTTTGGTAGTATTCGAGGGCTTTTTCGGGTTGTTCTTGTTGATAGTAGAGGTAGCCTATATTGTTTAAAGTGCCTGCTTCGCTTTTTTTGTTATGGGTTGTGCGGTCTATTTCAAGGACTTGATTATAATATTTTTGAGCTTCTTCATATTTTTGCAAGTCTTGATAAACGGCTCCTATGTCGTGCAAGGTGTGTGCAATGCCATCGTTATTATGGGCTTTTTCGTATAGCTTACGCGCTTTTAAAAAGTATTCGAGTGCTTGTGAATTATTGCCTTGTACATGATAAACAATGCCTATGTTTTTGCAGGCAAGGGCTTCACCAAGCACAAAACCGAGTCCTTCCGCCAATTCCATTGCCTCGTGTGCGTATTGCCGCGCCTTTTGAGGTTCGGTATTTTGATAAATTTCTGAAAGTTGATTAAGTAATTTTACTTGTTCTTTGCCATTAGCGGCGCGTGCTTGTTTTTCCAATAGTTGCAAAGAATCCGCTTGCGCCCACAACACAAGTGGTACAAAACAGAGCATCCAAAAAAAATAATACTTCTTCATTATGTAGGGTTAAGTAATCGTATTTTGAGTATCGACAATAGACTTCTTGCGAAAGTGTTTTTTAGAAGCCTCACACCCTGCCCTCTCTCCATTTTGAGAGAGGGAAAAGATACTTTCGCAGGAAGTCTAATATCAAAAAAGCTAAAATTAAGCCAAATATGGTAGGCAAGGTTAAAAGTACTTGCCTACCCGTAAGTATTGGCGCACATAATCTGCTATACCCTCTTCAAGTGTGTGAAAAGGCTTGTTGTAGCCGATATTTTTTAATTTTTGCATCGTTGCCTCTGTAAAATATTGGTAGGTATCTCGAATATCTAAGGGCGTTTCTATGAAGCTAATGTCTTCTGTTGCGTCCATACCTTGAAAAGTGTTGCGTGTCAAGTCTAAGAAAGTACGCGCAGTACCGCTACCCAAGTTGTAAATACCCGAATCGCGTCTATGATGCATAAGAAAGTAACAAACTTCTATGACATCTTTCACATACACAAAATCTCGTTTTTGTTCGCCATGTCCATAGTCGGCTCTATGCGATTGAAAAAGGTTCATTTTGCCTGTGGCTTTTATTTGGTTATGGGCATGAAAAATAACGGAAGCCATGCGTCCTTTATGGTATTCATTTGGACCATAAACATTAAAAAACTTCAAGCCAGCCCAAAAGAACGGCTGTTTAGTTTGTTGCAATGCCCAAACATCAAAGTCTTGCTTCGATTGTCCATAAGGGTTTAGCGGTTTTAATTGGGGAATAGTCGCTTCATTATCCTCATAACCATGCTCGCCTGCCCCATAAGTAGCCGCAGAAGAAGCATACACTACAGGTATTTGGTAGGCAAGGCAGGCTTCCCATATCCGTTGGGTATAGTGTAGGTTAAGTTCGTCAAAAATGTCGGTACGCAATTCCGTTGTATCGGTACGTGCGCCTATATGAAAAATAAACTCCACATCAGTTTGGTTTTTGGCTAACCACTCAAAGAAAACGGCTCGTTCTACACGCTCTTTTATTTTTTTGGAGGCAAGATTAGGGGCTTTAGCCGCTACGCTAAAGTCATCAACAGCTATAATGTGCGTAAAGCCTTCTGTATTTAGTTTTTGGATAAGACAGCTTCCTATGAAGCCTGCCGCGCCTGTAACGACTATCATGTGAGTTGGTTTTTGTCAAGGTTGCAAAGATACATTTTTTTTTCGTTTTTTTTCCTTCTGTATTTTTTTAAGTGAAAAGAGAAGTTTGTCATTTTGAGCGAAGCGAAAAATCTTGTTTTTTGTTCACAAATCCTCATTCAACAACGAGATGCTTCACTACGTTCAGCATGACAAATGCGCTATCACTAAAAATAATACAGAAGGTTTTTTTTCGATATATGCTTTGCCCAATTAGAGGTTCGCCTTTTCAGGTATGCTAAAAGTGAATGGCAAATCTTAATCCCTACTCAAACCTCCTTCATTCATTTTTTGCTATCTGAAAAGGTATAAAATAAAAAAAACATAGTCCGTTGAAGTAAATTCACAGTTCGTTGAAGTAGTGTATATGATTTTGAATCAAATAAGTAATAAAATATTGGTTCTTCGAAAGTTATGGCGGGATTTACCAAAACCTCTCGCGTAGCCATGCTGTAAGAATCCCTTATTAGTGCTAAAGGAACAAACGGATGCTTACAGCATGGCTAATTCTCGGCATACTTCCGTAATAACTTTCGAAGAACCAAAATATTTTAACGGAGTAAAACATTATACTAACGAATATAAAAAAGTACTAAACTACTGCATTTATTTTATTGTCTATGACTCTTTTCAAATAACCATACGGGGCTAAGTAGGCAACTATATCAATTTATTTTAAAATAGCCACAAATTTGATTAAAAAAACGTTTTAGGCTTTAGGAATATGTAAATAAGAAGACTAACTTTGCACCATAATTTTACTCTTACCGCTCCGCCTCAGCTATAGGAGGTGTCATTTTTGATGTAAAGAAGTTGTTATTATCTTTAACCCTTTCTGTTTTCAGTTCTTATACTCGGACCTTATTTAATTAAAAAAACATTATGAAATATTTATTATTATTCATTCATTTACTTATTTTCTTCGAAAGCCACGCCCAAAATATTGTGATTAAAGGGGTAATAACTGTTGAAGAAACAAAAAAACCTTTAGAATTTGCTTACATTGGCATCAAAGGCTTAGAAACCAGTAGCGATAGCAAAGGTTTTTTTACCCTGAAAATTCCAAAAAAATATGCCCAAGAAAAATTAGAAATACGAAGAACCGATTATGAAACTAAGTTTTTATTACCAAAAGAATGGCGAAAAAAAACTGTTTTAGCTATAACACTATCTATAGAAACAGCAGAAGAAGCTGAAAAAAAAGCTATTATGGAAGTTGAGAAAAACTTAAATGCTATGCCTAAAGCATCCCATATTATAGAAGATTCTGCACGCTTTAGGTTGGTAATGCCTAAAAACCCTATATTTAAAAGTACTACTAAGAAGTATCCAGAAGGCGATGCGCTTGTAAAAGTATATATGGTGATGCCTAATTTGTTACAAGATACCACCGATACAGAACCATTTTATAATTTTATGTACAGTGATTTACCCGAAATGCTTGTTCAGAAAAGAGGTAGTAGTCATTTTGATTCTATTATAAAAAACATAGGGGCACAAGACAATCCTTTGGGATTAAAATTTAAAGATAAAAAAAATATTCAACGCGAAAAATATAAAGGTGTTGAAGCTTCATTTGATAGTAACGAAGATGGATTTTACATGAAAGCATATATATATCAAGTAAAGAATAGATTTTATATTTTCACTTTCATGCAAATAGAGAGATACTGTACCAATGAAGAAATAGAAGGCTATTTAAGTAAGTTTGAAATTTTAGAGTAATTTTTTATTCCCCTTTCTTGCCTGCCAAAAATAAACAAAAAAGCTCAGAACTTTAGTTTCGAGCTTTTTTTGCTTAAAAATATAAGGTTAGTTTTTTCGTATTTTCAGACGTGCTAAAAGCGCAGGCAAGGTTTATATTTCACACATTGCGCTTCGAAACTAACAGCCTTTGCGCGGGGTTATCGGTGAGCGAAAAATGGGATAGGGAAGTGTGGCTAT
Organism: Cytophagales bacterium; assembly: GCA_043748375.1. GTDB lineage: Bacteria > Bacteroidota > Bacteroidia > Cytophagales > Microscillaceae > RDXI01. Next base: position 11,530 of record JAYTNK010000536.1, on the reverse strand, counting down.
AGCACAAAATTACACCAAATTTTCCGAAACATTCGCAACGGCACAACATTTAGGCATTTTCAGCTAAAGGCAGGCAAGCCAAGTACCTAATAGAAATTTTGTGGCAAGCGAGCACACTTTCATGGGTTTTAAAGCTACTTTCGTAAACTTACGCTTGCCAAAACCATTATTTGTCTTACCTTTGTAGCATCTAAAACAATTGTATATGAAAAAGAATTTTTGGGTGATTGCCCTTTGCGTAAGTTTGAATATTGGTAGCGTGTGTGCCCAAAAAATAGACGCAGAAGTTACGGCAACCGATTTTAAGATTGATATGTTCTATCCCCAATATGCTTGGGACTTTTCAGGCGGTCCGTTTATGTCTTTAGGCGAGATGCTGGAAACAGAAACTATGCATCAACTTGTGGTGGTAATAGACAAAAAACGCTACCAATATTATAACCTAAAAGGCTTGGGCAATTATGTGGGGCGCGATTTGTCAAGCACTTTGGTACTATTGAGCAATGCGAGCCGCAGTCTTTTTGCCTATAGTGGAGTAGATAATAAAATTCGTATCGCAAGCTCTTATGAAGATATGCACACCATTACCGAAAAACAACCCGCAAAAGCACTGGCTATGGGCAATGCAAGCAATAGATTGGCGGTCAGTATCCTAAATGAGGCAGGCAAGAACGTTATCAAAATATACGAACATGATATGAGTGATGTCAAACTCATCAAAACCTTAGAAGGCGCAAATGACTTGTCGCTTACCTACCTCACGTTCAGCGAAAAAGACAGCAAAATATTGGCAACTGATGGTGAAAGTATAATCGTTTGGAGTGTAGAAACAGGCAAGGAAATAGGCAGACATACCCTCAAAAGCGAACTTATGATGGATAAAGTCCGCGAGCCTATAGTAGCAGAGGATAAAAATGTCCTTGCCTACGTGAAAAACCAACAAACGGTAGTATTGATAGACCTTGACAAACAAACAGCCGAAGAAAAAACTTTCAAGACAGAAAAAATAGCACATGATGTGTGCATAAGCGCAGACGGCAAATTTTTGTATCTGTGTGATTCTGGTGATTTTTGGAAATATGATGTTGCATCAGGGCGCACCATTTCTACTATCAATATCAATACGCCTATGACCTTCTGCACTTTCTCGCCTAATGGCTTGTTTGCACTTATTGTACCTTTCATTGGGAACGAAATCAAAGTAGTAAGGCTTGCTTGGTAGGCAAGCAACCTTTTGTATAAACTACCTTTGCCGTTGTTGGTATTAGAAAAGTGCAGAAAATCTTTTTATTTTCGCCTTTTCAGGTATTCTAAAAATGAATGGCAAATTTTAATTTTAACTCAAACTATCAATCATTCATTTTTCGACACCTGAAAAAGAACCGCCTAAGTGTGCGTTTTCAGGTGTCGAAAAACGCTGAAATAAAAAGGCCTGTGGATAGATAAACTATACAGCGTTTTTAGAACGCCTGAAAAGGCAAAAACTAACAGCCTTTGCACGAGGTTGTAGGTAAGCGAAAAATGGGATAGGCAAGTGTAGCTATAGAACAAAATTACACCCAATTTTCTGAAACATCCGCAACGGTAGAAAAAATTAGAAAGTGAGGGCGAAACTTAGGTTTACACTTCTATTTTGTTGTTTTTGTTTTCCATAAGGATTGGGTATAACACTTGTCATACCATTTTCTACACAAAGAATTAGCTCTAATTTTGACGCACCAGTTGTAGAATAAGAAATTCCATATCTCAAACCAAAGTCATTTTTATGCAGTTCTGTTCGTCTTTGGTTAAGCAATCTTGCATAATAAGGCGTTACTAACAAACGTACTCCGTCAGGAAGTCCAAATAAAACAGGTTTGTAGAAAGTGAAGCCAATGTCTAAAGGAAATTGCAAATAATCTAATTTTATATCTTGATTTCCTTTAGAAGCATAGCCAATCCCTTGCCTCAACAAAAAACGCTTACTTTGCAAAGAAAAAAATAAGTCTGCGCTACCACTTGTTTTAGATTTTATCCCTATATTAGATAAAGTTGTTTTGCTTAACCCAAATCGTACTCCAAATTCAGGTACAAAGTTTATTTTTTTACGTTTTTTCAATCTTTCTTTCTCAAAGTCTGCAAGTTCGAGTTCTTTTTTCGTGCAGGCAAGAAACTTAGCAAAATCTGTTACATTCAAATAACCACAATGCCTACTCAAAATATTTTGAGAGGCTTCCAAAATAATGAAAGTGGGCATACCTGCAACCTGATACTCCTTCATCAGCTTTCCCCCATAGAATGTATCAACATCTATTTTGATAGCTACAAATTCTTGTAGTTTCTCTTTTATGGTATCGTTTGAAAATACTTGTTTATTCATTCCATTACAGGGGCCACACCACTTAGCCGTAAAGTATGCCAATACTTTTTTCTTTTCTGTAGAAGCCTTTACAAACGCGTCTTCTAAGGACAGTTTTGAAAAACCTTGAGAGTACAAACTACTCTGTAAAAATAAAAAATTTACGACAAAAACAATGCTTAATCTAAGCAAAGAGGTTATAGAAATCATTTTTTTCTTGTTTTTTACAAAGGTACAAAAAAGGGCTTCTAAAGCAAAATTTGGTAGGGAATATTTTTTGTTGTATACTTCGCCTTTGTTGGTATTAGAAAAGCGCAGGCGAGATTTTTTCACCTTTTCAGGTGTGTTCTAAAAATGAATGGCGCATTTTAATCTCAACCCCATATTTCAATCATGCATTTTTCGACACCTGAAAAGTATAGTCTAAGCTCGGCTTTTCAGGTGTCGAAAAACACTGAAACGAGAATATGTGTTATGATTTAGATTTTACAGCGTTTTTAGAACATCTGAAAAGTCGAAAAAAAGAACAAAGATAGAGATTAAATAATGATGACGCTCCAATTTACCCACACTTCCCCTATTTATCCGCACTCATTCTTTGCAGAAGAAAATGAACATTGGTGTATTGATTCTGAAAAAAGCGTATTGAAAAATGGGCAGTTTTTTACGAACTTGCCTGAAGGAATAATCTTTTCAGGAGATTTTCCTTTGTTTAGAAAAGTTAGCCAAGATGTTTTTGTACTCGTGGAAGATTGCAATGCGTGGCTATTCAATACAGATGGGCAAGTAATCAAACATTTTTCGATAGGCAAGGGTGCTTGGAAAATCCACACGCAAGCAGGCAAGATAATCATAGGCTATGGGGTGGGTTGTTATGAACATGGCGAACATAGATTAGCGATTTTCAATCAAGAAGGTGCGTTAGAGTACGTATTTCACGATTTGGGAACAGAAATTACAAGTATTTTCCTTAAAGAAGCCAATAGTATCTTGGTGCAATCGTATGGGCTAAATTCTATAGTGGAGATTGACTTGTTGAATTTCAGCCAAAAACACTATTATTGCCCCAAAATATTACAAGAATATATGTTGAAGGCTATGTATTATCAAAATGGAATGGCGTATCTTGCTATAGAAACAGAACCCTATCCTATAGACCATAACTTTGAGAATTACGAAATAAGTATTTTCAAAATGCCCTTATCTGTACAAGCGGTTGATTGCGAATTTGCCCAAACAATACGATATAATTTTTTCGTCAAAACCACTACAAAGGGTTTTATATTCCATAATTTTGTACTACAACAAAATACAAATACAATTTGGTTACTAAATTTATAAATAATGCAACACGACACTATAGAACTCAAATGGGGTATTTTTGATGAACTAACAAACAGGCAAGGTAAAGATCTCTTACAACTCGTACGTTACAAAGAAGCGGGCGAGGATTTTTCGACTTTCCTGCAACAATCGAAAGGCTATCATTTGGCTCTTCATTATTTCATCAACGGCTATAGCTTTACAGATTATTGTAATAGTTTGCAGGGTAAAGTAATTTTAGAACACGGAAATTATTATTTGAATACGCTCTCTTTTAATTTGCGCCCAAAAAGCCTTTGGTATGATGAAACACTGGCTTGGGAAAGGCTTACACTCAAAAAACTGCTATGCCTGCCTCTCACTTTAGAAGATGTCTTGCCTACCCTTAGGTTTCAGATGAGTTCCTCTGATTCTGACGAAAAAAAATTAGAAAATGAAATAGCTGATTCCACTATGTTGTACGGGTGTGGGTGCAAAGATATATATTGTGGTGGCTGGGATATTCGCGTAAGCGAAGTAGAAGAAAGCATTTTATGGGACATCAATATTCGCAATCATAGAAAGTATGTATTCGAAAAACAAGCCTATCATTCCGCTTTCCAAGAGATACGTACCTACATAGAACAGCATACAGGCAAGGTTTTGTAAGACTTCTTATACATCACATAATCGCTGTTTTTGCGTTATTGGGCTATGTTCAATGGGATGGCGTTTATTGCTTGCATGCCCACGATTAAAACCGTGGGGTTGATTAATTTAGCTCGCAAATTTATGCGTAGAGAGAATATTTGCGTATAAATCTTAGAAGAACCTATTTTATTTAACAAAGCCTATTTTCTTCCATGCTTTCATTTCTGTAATAAATACAAAAAACAAATACACAGCAAAAAGCCCCATATTTGGGAGAAGAAGCCACATTCCCCATTCAGCGGGTAGTTGCAAACTTGCCATAACTATCAACGAGCCTAATAACAAATGTAAAAGCATTTGCCCAATTCGATAAGGTACTGGATAATGTCGTTGCCCTAAAGCATAACAAACAAACGCCATACCTCCATAACTCACCAGCGTAACCCACGCGCACGCCATGTAGCCAAAAACAGGAATGAACAATACATTGCCTACCCATGTAACTAAAGCCCCGCCTATTGAGAGCCAAGTACCATAATGAGTGCGGTCTGTTAGTTTAAACCAAAAAGAAAAGTTGTAATAAATACCCAGCAATAGATTAGCAAGTAGTAAAATTGGCACAATTCCTACGCCCTCATGATAAACTGGATTGCGAATAAATACGGCTTTTATCCAATATAAATTCAAACTAATGGCTAACCAAAACATCACGCAAATTATTACAAAATAATGCATTACTTGGGCAAATACTAAGGGCGATTTTTTATCTTCTGCCTGACTAAAAAAGAATGGCTCTGCGGCATATTTGAACGATTGAATCGCTAAACTCATAAAAATGGTGAGCTTTATGCAAGCTCCGTAAATTCCTACTGCCTCTTTTGTACTATGCCCAACATAATAGCCTGTAGGCAAGTAATATTGCAATAAAATTCTATCTAACATTTGGCTCGCTACTCCCGCCAAACCCATCAAGGCAAGCGGATATCCATACCACAATAAGGGCGCAAACTCACGCCACATAAAACGAAAACGAAAATCAATAAAACTACGATATAACCAAACAAAGTTCAGTAAATTAGCTATCAAATTAGCCAAAAAAACATAGCCCACACCCATAGCGGGCTGATACCAACTATCTATCCAGCTATTGCCTGCCCATACTTTGCAAACTACCAAGAAGAATACATTTAAACCTATAGTTAGTACAATATTACCAACCTTTGTACTCACAAAAAGCCATGCCTTTTTCTCAAATCTTAACCGTGCATATACCAAGGAAAGTATCGTATCTACCGCCAAAATAATGGCTATCCAACGTATAAAATTGCCACGCGCAGGATAGTTCAACAGACTTGCCAACCCATCAGAAAAGAGGATAATCAAACCTGTAAAAATAGCTGTACTTACCAACAAATAACTCAAAATCAAATTATAAACCTCTATCGGCTTAGCGTTTTTATGGGCATATCGAAAGTATGCCGTTTCCATTCCGTATGTAAAAAGCACATTTAGAAAAGCAGTATAGGCGTACAAAATACTCATTTCTGCATATTGCGTAGGCTCAAAGCCATATATTTCATGGGTGTAAAGAGCCACAAGCAGGAAGTTTAATGTCCGTCCTACCATGCTACTTAATCCATATAAGGCGGTTTCGCCAAGAAGTTTTTTCAGCATTTGTTATAGTTTTACGCCAATAAACAGCACATCATCGGTTTGCTGACTGTTCATCATCCAGGCTTGTAGCGTTTCTTGCAAAATTTCTTTTTGACGGGGCATTTCTTCTGTGTGAATTTTAACCAAAAGACTTCGCAATTGCTTTATCATAAATTTCTGGTTATTATCTCCACCAAATTGGTCAGAAAATCCATCAGAAAAAATATAAAAAGTAATAGGCGAGGTATAATTTACCGTATGTGCAGTAAAAATTCTTTCAGTTTCCAACTGTTCGCCCCCTATAGAAAATTTGTCGGCTTTTATAGCTGTTAATGATCTGTCTTGAAAAAAGTAGAAAGGAATTTTTGCGCCTGAATAGGTTAAGTTTTTTGCCTCTTTGTCTATTATTACAAGGGCGATATCCATGCCGTCTTGCGCCTTGCCTGTTTTTTGCTTCAATGCTACCCTAATTTCTTTGTGTAATAGATTCAGTATTTCATCAGCTTTTAACACTTTTTTATGTTGTACTATTTCGTGCAGAATTTCGTGTCCTATCATGCTCATCAAAGCACCAGGCACGCCATGTCCCGTGCAGTCCACAGCTGCCAAAATAATCTTGCTTCCCACTTCTTGCATATAATAAAAATCACCCGAAACGACCGACCTTGGTCTAAATAGGACAAAATGTTCAGGCAATACGGCTTGCATATAGATATCAGAAGGCAAGATAGCGTCTTGAATATGCTTTGCATACAAGATACTGTCCATAATTTCATTGTTTTTATGCTCGATTTCCTTTTTCTGCCTATTAACGAGATGCAAAGTGTTGGCAAGCCGTTTATTATTTCGAAATATATAAAATGCAAAAAGTATGACGAATACAAGCCCTATTAAAATAAGGTACATGATATATTCTTGCAACTGTCTTGCTTCTTTCTCTTTCAGTACTTCTGTTTGCCTTGTTTTACTTTCTGCTTGTAATTTTTTTGCTCTTTCTATAAGATTATCAGCCTCCAATTGCATTTTTTCTGCGATTGCGTGCAAGCTGTCGCTTTTGCGTTTATCCTTTTCATTTTTTGAAAGGGCTAAAAATTTATCAGCGTCTGCCTGCTTTTCTATTGCGAGGCGGGCATTTCTCTCTCTTTCGGCTTCAATGCGTAGTAGTTCACCATCTTTTTTAAAAAGCTCTTGGTTTTTATGCAAAATTTCAATTGCTTTTTGTTTGCGCTCTATCTCAGCCACAGCTTCTATCTTCGCTATTTTCTCTGCTTTCTCTGTAGTGAAAAGCGTATCATTGGTCTGTTTATATAATTCATGATAGAGTAACGCATTGGTATAATCGGTCTTAAGTTTATAGGTTTCGTAAAGAATTTTACAAGAACCCCTCACTTCTTTTAATGCTTTTATTTCTTTTGATATTTCTAGGCTTTTTAGCGCGTATTCTATACTTTTGTCATACCCCCCTTGCGCCTGATAAACTTCGGCTATTCCGCGAAGCGGATACGTAATTTCCTTTTTATTGCCTATTTCCTCACTAATTTTAAGACTTTTGGTATAACATTCTAACGCGAAAGGATAGTTGCCTTGGTCTTTATAAATGATACCCATATTGTTCATACTATACAAAATACCTCGTTGATCTTTTAGCTCCTCTTTAATTCTAAGGCTTCGTTGATGGTATTCTAATGCTAAAGGATAGTTTTCTTGGTTTTTATAGATAATAGCTATATTGTTCAACACTGAAGACGCACCTCGTTTATCTTTTAGCTCCTCTTTAATTTTCAAACTTTTTTGGTAGTATTCTAACGCCAATGGCAGATTATCTTGCTCTTTGTACACAATGCCAATATTATTTAAACTGCTCGAAATACCCTGTTTATCGCCTATCTCCTCTCTTATTTTCAAACTTTTTTGTAAATAATCCAAGGCTTCAGGGTATTTGCCTTGACTGCGATAAACATGCCCAAGGTTATACAAGTCCGTAGATATATCAGGCTTTTCCGACAATTCATCTCTTATTTTCAAGCTTTTTTGATAGTACTCTAAGGCTTGTGGATAATTGCTTTGACTATCATAGATACTTGCTATATTTCCTAAAGTACTGGCTAAACCTTGCTTATCGCCCATTTTTTCGCGCACGTCCAAACTTTTCTGATAGTATTCCAATGCTTGCGAGTATTTCCCTTGTTTTTCATAAATATACCCCAAGTTGCTCCATCCCATTGCCACCCCTTTCTCTTCCTTGATTTGTTGAAATAAGGCGAGGCTTTTTTGTATATAATCTAAGGCTTCTGTATATTTTGCTTTTGTACGATAACCAAAGGCTATTCTGTTCCATGCCCATGCTTTTCCTTTTTCGAACCGTATTTTTTCGCTTTCTTTGAGTGCTTGAGAGGCTAAGGTTATACAAGTATCGGCATGGCTATTGCGGTATAGACTGGCTATTTCTATCAATACCATGATTTGGCTTGTATCTGTTTTGGCTGTATGGTAGGCAAGAGTTAGACTGTCTACAGTTTTCCTTGCCTGCCCATATACATCATATAGGCAGGCAAGGTACAAAACAAATAACAAGAGAAAACGTAATAAATTCATTTAACCTTAAATTACTTCTTTTTTCTTTCAATTATATTCAAATCTATGTAACGTTTTGGATTTTCGCGCAAATCTATAAGTATTTTATCTAAATCTTGAGTAGTTTTGATAATATTGCGGTGGAGAGAGTCAGTTTTCAGCAATGCGCCTATAGAGCCTTTGCCTTGCTGGAGTTCAGTCATCATGCTGTTTAGCTTGGTCATAGCTTCTTGCGCTTGTTTCATGGTTTGGTCGAGTTCAAGTTTGGCAAATTTATCGGCTATAAGATTAGCTTTGGCAGGCAAGGGCGACATATCTTTCATAAGTTGATTGAGCGATTGCGTGGCTATGTTGGCATTAGCCAATATGCGGTCGATATCACCTTTTTTCAGGGTATTATTCAAAGAGCCCGTCATTTCTTTCATGTTTGAAAGGGTGGCTTTCAAGTCGCCTTGCATACCATTTAGGTTTTTCAAAAGCGTATTCATGCTTTTCATGAGCGAGTCTGTTTGCAACAATAGCGGGTCGGCTTTTTTAGTAAGCTCGGCTACCATACCTTCTTGCACCTTGCCTACCAGCGTGCCGTTATTTTCTATCAGGGGTTTTTCTGCAGATATTTTCAGGTCAATCATCTTGCCTCCCAATAGCCCGTTATCGCCTAAATTAGCAATAGAGCTTTTACCCATCATGAGGTCGCTACGGATTTGCAACTCTACTTTCATACGGTTTCCCTTTTCTTGTAAGATTTCGATATTGCTTACTTTTCCTACGGGTAGTCCATTCACCATAACGGGATTTGACACTGTAAGCCCGTTTACGTTATCATAATACACGTAATAATGTTTGTTTTGGGCAAGGAAGTCAGAGCCTTTCAAGAAGTTGAAGCCTGAATACAACATTGCGAAAGACACGATGGTAAGAATACCTATTTTAAGTTCTTTTGACATAGTGCAAAATTAGTACAAGTATTTGAAAAACAAAATTTTTTGAAAGTGGGACTTCTAAACTAAAAAAGCTGTTCCTTGATTTAGAAACAGCTTGATAGGTTTAGCTTGAATATTTACTTTTTCTTTTCTTCTTTTTTGGGTGGTATTACTTTGATGTTACCTGTTTTTTTGTCTTCGGCTATGGTTTCCAACATCTTTTTAGCACTTTTGTATTCGGGGTCTATTTCTAACGATTTTTTGGCTAATTCTTCGGCTTTGCTCAGGTCACCGCTTACAGCGGCTGTACGCGCCAACATATAGTAACCTTTGGTTAGCTTAGTTTTGTTTTTATCGTTCTTTTCAGCAATTTCTATGAAGCGTTCCCAATAAGGTTTTGAAAGTCCGAGTTTATTGTCTTTGTCGATGCCGTCTGAACTGCTTGCTCTCCAGAATAGCCCATCTGATGATTCTTGTAGGCGGTTTGCTTGAGCGAAAGTTGAATCGGCTTGTACATAATCTTTATCTTGTTGATACGCATAGCCCAAAGAAAGATAATGGTTTACATCAGGTTTTTTCTTGGTCATGAGCATTTTCATTTCTTGTGCAGCAAGTTTATATTTTTTTGTATTGGCAAACATTTCATACAAGTTGCTATAAATCAAGGTTTTAGTCGAGTCCATATCTACAGCTTTGTGCATATCTTCGGCAGCGCGAAGTGTATCACCACCTGTGGCGATAGCAATGCGTCCTTTATATTCATAATCGCTGGCAATTATTTTATCTTTTTCGACTTTGCTCAAAAACATTTCCATGCTTTTCGCGCTTCCTGCGTATTCTTTGTTTTCATATTGGCAATATGCCATAAGGCGTTGGTAGTTGGCACTTGCAACCTTGCCTTCCACTTTTTTGAGCATTTCCAATGATTTTGGATAATCATTTATCAAGTAGAGGAATTGCGCATAGCGATACAAGGCTTCTGTGCTACCATCTGAACGTTTGATATAATCGTTGTAATATTGTGCCGCTTCTTTGTAGCGACCAACTTTGGCATATAGTTCGCCAAGTCCACGATAAGTAGGTGCGTAGTCAGCGTTTGCTTCTATACCTTTTTTATAGTCTTCAAGAGCCAATTTATAGTTTTTGGCACGTACCCAAATATTGCCTTTTTTCATGTGTGCTTTGGCAAGTTTAGGATTGATTTGCAGAGCGCGTGTATAATTATTGGCAGCATTTCCGCCATCATTATTGCCTTCTACTATTGTGTTCATGTTGTTGCGTTCAAGGAAAGCATCGCCCAAAGTGAGGCATATTTCAGCATCTTGGGGGGCAAGTTCTTTCGCGCCTTTCTGTTTGGCTATTTTATTGCCGTTGAGTATATCGATGGCAGTGCTGGGGTCTTTCACTTCGTAGGCAATATATGCTTCGCCTATGCGGTGCATAACTTCGGCATTCTTGCGTTTCGAAATAGTCAATGCCTCGTCAAAGTCAGCTTTTGAGCCTGTTTTATCCTTTTTTATATACTTTACAGTGCCACGTCCCACATAATTGAGGGCGTATTTGGCATCAGTGGCTATACCTTTGTCGAAAAATATACTGGCGGAATCCGCATTATCCATTTTCAGGTAGAAGTAACCCAAATAATAGGCACTTTCGGCAGTTTGGGCTTTGCCATAAAACTCATGAAAGGCTTTGCGAGCATTGGTAAATTGCTCTTGGTCAAGATAGCGCATACCATCTGCGGCACTTTGTGCATACGTAGTTTGGCAGGCAAGGGCGAGGGCTATAAATGTTGCCCATAATACTTTTTTCATCAGATACAAAGGAAAATTGTTGGATTGTTGAGCGTTAATTTAGTGGGAGGTTAATTGTTATATAATTGATAATCAAATATTTAATAAATAAATAGGCTTTCGACTTTCATGCTTAATCTTTTTCCTTGGACTTGCTGCCTTCGTTTTTTATTTCTACGATACGAGTAGGTATAGTAGCAGGCAATAAACCTTCTTTGAGTACAATTCGCTGCCCTTTTTCGCCACGCAAAAAGGCAATAAAACCAGTAGCTAATCCTGTTCTTGATTCACGCATA
>JAYTNK010000535.1:0-1522 GCA_043748375.1 Cytophagales bacterium | reverse complement strand
CGAACCTTGGGGCGTGCAAAATACACAACCAAACTACCTCAATCAAATCGTGTTGTTAGAAACTAACTTATCGCCTTTGGATTTATTGATATGCACTCAAGCCATTGAAAACGAATTGGGGCGTACCGCAAAAGGCACATACGAATCGCGTACTATAGATTTAGACATCTTGTATTATGATGAATTGATTATTAACTTGCCTGCCCTTACTATACCGCATGCAAGCGCACATTTACGCTCTTTTATTTTGGACAATATGCTGCAAATTGCACCTGATTTAGTTCATCCAAAAGAGAAAAAAACGCAAACAGAATTAGCAAAGCTAATGAAACAATGATTTTCGGGTAGCAAAAAGCTTTTATACAAGTTAAATTTGAACTCCTTAAGAATCATAAAAAAATATATTATCATTTTTTCTTCACAATTCGATAAACATTTGGTTATATGAAATATAAATCCTAAGTTTGGTTATCCAGATCTTAATCACAACTCTTGATAACTCAAATGTTAAGTAGCTTTGCTTTGGCACAAACAGACACTATCTGAAATAATTATTTCCCAAAATGTAAACCCTAAGTTTGGTCATGCGAATCTTGTTACAACTTTTAATAGCTCAAATGGTGTGTAGCTTTGCCTTAGCGCAAATAGATACTACCCAAAATAATTATTTCCAAATAGGCATTGACGATGTACTAAAATTGCCTGTGCAGATAAATGATGAAGTAAGCATTGCGTCTAATATTGTGAAAGATGCTTCTAAACAGCCAGCTTCTGTTACGGTTATATCGGCTGAACAAATTAAATATAGCGCAGCGCGTAATGTATCTGAATTACTTACGATGTTTGTGCCAGGTTATTTTGCTGTAGAAGACCAAGACGACCTCATCGCAGGTTTTCGCGGCATGGCTCCCGATAATAACTCTAAAGTTTTGCTGTTGCTCAATGGACAAAACATGAATACTGAATTTTTTTGGGGACCGCCTGATGCTTTGCTCAATGGTACAGATATGAGCTACATAGAACGTATTGAGGTTATTCGCGGCCCAGGTTCTGTTACTTTGGGGCAGGGGGCTTTGCTTGGCGTTATTAATATTGTTACCCAAAATGCACTCAAAGAAGACCGACAGCCGTTGAAAATCGGCTTCTCAGCAGGCTTAGATGGGTATTTTCAATCCAATATGTCTTTGAAATTCAATGTGAAAGGTGTGAAAACATATACACATATCTCAGGATTAAACTATAACGGACAACAATTAAGAAATGAAGGTTGGGTTGCCCTGCAAGGCAATCAAGGTTTTGCGGGAGGCAAGGTATTTGATATGTCGCATCGACTCAGACGCGCCAACAGCCTTTCAATCATTAGCAAAACACAATATAAAAATTTGGAGGTTGGTTTTTTTAAATTTACCCAAAAGCGCGACCTTTACAACTTTTATAGAGATAGAGAAGTATTGCAACAAGATGTGGCAGGCGTAAATCTTGCCTACAATACCAATATAACCCATAAAATAACCAATCGCAC
>JAYTNK010000534.1:0-10953 GCA_043748375.1 Cytophagales bacterium | reverse complement strand
GACAGTAAAAATTACGAATTTCACGATAACTCATAATACCCCCTTTTTTTGACCAAAGATAAACATTTTTTTACAAGCAACATTTTTGCGTAAGTCCTACATATCTTAGGTTTTGCCCTGTTTCGGTTCTTCCCCAAAAATTACCGCAATCATTTTGCAAGGTAATGGCTTCGGCTTCTTCGAGCTTGCCTACAAGCCAACTCGACACTAAATACCATTCACACACTTCTTCGTTTTGCCTGCTTCTGGGTTCGTTTATGTCATCATATTTAAAAAAGGACTTTTTTAGGGCTTCGCGCACTAAAAAATCTTGATTTGCAAGTACTTCGTTTTCTGCGTAACGGCTTACAAGGTTACTTATTTGTTCGGTTTGTTCGGGTGTTAAGTTCATTATTTTGGGTTTTGGGTTTTGGAAAAAGTGGACTAAAAAGATAGGAAATACATTATTAAAAATCAAGTTAAAAAGTGGGGGCGTTACTCCCCACTTGTAAAAATTAGAAGCCTTGTGGATAGTCGATATTGTCTTGAGTGGTTTGGCAATATTCGGGGTATGCAGGACCAAAAACGAGGGTTTCGATGTAGTCATTTTGGCGCGTAAGCATCGACATAAATTTGAGTTTAACCAGTGCAATTTTTGTAATTGAGTCAAGGCGCGGGTTTCGGTCTGCTTCGCGGTCAATGTCATAGACCAATAAATGGTTTTGCGTTGAGCCTTTGATGTGGCAAAGTCGCGTAATTGCTTGACCTTCGTACTTTTTCGCGTTGTAGGTGATGTAGGCAAGCTGGTACTCGTTGCCCTGTTCGCCTCCGTTCTCGTCCTTACTTCTGCGTACTTGTTGCATTGCCATACTTAGGCAAAATTTGTACGGCAGGTTCAGATATTTTTGATACCATTTAGCCAAAATGTTTGTTCTTTCAAGGTTTTGGCTTTTGCGGTTGGCGTTTGCCTGTGTGCGTGGGGTGCGCGTAGCGCGTGGGGTGGGTGTGTTGGGCGTGATGGACATAAAAAGTAGGGTTTTGGGGAAAGTGGACTAAATATGAGAAAATGAACTATATTGGTTTGTGGGGTTTTTGCCTTTTTATCCTTTTCGGATATGTAAAAATACGAAATAAAAACGAATAATAAAAATAAATATATAAATAATATAGTATAAAAAATAATTTAGAATAAATCTAAATAACTAAAAAATAGCATATATATACGTTATTTTTGTATATTTGCATATGAAAAACACGAAAAACATAGCCATTATAGGCACGCGCACATACCCTGCCCACCTGATAGAAAACTACCTGATGAACATACGCCTACCTGATGGGCTGGCAATCATTCTGCTAATAGGGGGGCATACAGCAAGTGAGGCAGCGCGAAAAGTGGCGGAAATAAGAGGATGGGGAATAAGCGAATACCTACCCAACTATGCCAGATACAAACAGGGCGCGACACACATAAGAAGCAAAGAAATGCTACTACAGGCAGATGGTGTGGTTACTTTTTGGGATGGGGCAAGCAAAGGGACTGAAAACGAAATACGCATGGCGAAAAAAATGGGCAAAAAACTAATCCACTGTGGGGCAAGCGAACCGAAAACCGAAAACGGGCTATTTTGAAAAAAATGGGGTGGCGCGAAAACCTATCAAGGGAAAAACGAAGGCAACCCTATACCAACACGAAACAAGTCAAAAACCACCATGAAAAAAAAGGTGCGTTAGCACTCCATACTTTTGCCATTACCTTAAGATAGTACCGCAAGCAAAAACCCGAACCCCAAACCACGCACAAAAAGCAAAAACCACCAAAAACAAAAAAACGCCCTTTTCATAGCCCAAAAACTGCCTGAAGGCGCAAGGGTGGGCAAAAAAGCACCCCTATGAAGCTTGCGCAATAGGGGTGCTTTTTTTGCCCACTATTTGCACGCCCTTGCGCGAAGGTAGGATTGAGGCTGTTTTTGCGGTTTTTTTTTGGTGGTTTTTTCCTAATGGTGCGCGTGGTTTGGGGTTTGGGTTTTTTATAGCGCGGTGCGGTGTCGCTATTTACTCGCCTTATTGAATTTACAACTCACTTTTGTTGGATAAGTTTGGTGGACAAGTATTGCGGACTTGGGCGAATGCGACAGGCACTGCAGTAGGGTGGGTAAGCTTCCTGCCTACTGTGCCTATTGGGTTGGGTTGGTGTGGTTGGGTTTAGGCACAAGGTAGGCAGGAGGCTTTTGCGCGTTGGGGACTGCTGTGCATGGCGCATGAGCAGGTACTAAAGGAAGTACCGCATTGCGCGCGGGATGGAAGCCCGTAGGGGATAGACCACGACTGCCCTGCCTGTTTTTATGAGCTTGTGCGAATAAAATAGGCGGGACAGACGGGGGCTATATGTTTACACGACAGCCCGTTAACGCGCCCAAATTATTATTTTTATATTTTATCGCATATATACGTTTATTTTTATATTTTTGCATAAATAATGTAATAAACTATTTATTTTATATGACAACTTTTGGAGAAAGACTTATTATGTTGCGTGATGCACTTGGACTTAAACAGTCTGAAATGGCAAAATCTTTAGACTATAGCCAGCCAAGGCTATCTATTATGGAAAAAGGCGCAAATACCTCTATAGATGTTTACGATACTATTCTTGATGTTTATCCTCATGTGCGTGTCGAGTGGCTTGTACGTGGGGAAGGGGATATTTTTTCAGATAATTTTGTACCTATTGGGCTTCCGCGCAAAAAGACTGAAGTAAAAAAAATAACCGATGATTGGGCTGAAAAATTAGTGGCTCGCTTGGAACTTGAATTGCAGGAAGCCAAAATAGCCCTTGAAAAGGAAAAAGCACATTCAGCGCAACTGCTTCAGGTTTTGACTAAACTTTCTAATAGTTAGTATTTCAAAAAAAAAAGCATTTCAGCTTTTTAAATTTTAATTCACTTTGGGTAGGCGTGGTAAAAAGCAAAAAAGAACCTTTTGGAGGTTCTTTTTTGCTTCAGGTGTGCAAAAGAAGCTGTTTTTTCAAGGAACAGGTATCATTTATCAGTGAGCAAGTTTGCGTGTTTGGACTTTTGGCGCGTTGGGGCAAAGACCTGGTGAAACCATGTGCGGCTGGCAAGTGCGTTGGCGGTTTCGCCAAGTCCTTGCAGAAGGGCGGGGTTTGGACTTTAAGCGGGTTGGGGCAAAGACCTGGTGAAACCATGTGCGGTTGGTTGGCGTGTTGGCGGTTTCACCACGTCTTTGCAGAAGCGTTGGGGTTTGGACTTGAGCGAAAACGTGGTATATGGTGCGTGTGCGTTGAGTGTGTGGTGGGTTGGGCTGTCTTGCTTTTGGGGCAATGTGTTGGAATGTGGGTAGGATTTGCCCAAAGCAAATAAACAGCCCTTTGCGTTGGGTGGGTAGGCAAGACGCACGATATACCACGTTTTGAGCAGGCTTGCAAGTAAGTACCCTGAAGCGAAGGGGAAAAGCCTTTCCCTTTTTTTGCAGTAGGCTTTGCCCTGCAAAAAAGGCAAGGGCTTTTCTTGCGTTGGGGCGCATGAGCTTGGGAGGGCAAAAAGCCAAAAACTACCTTTCAAAATTACTAAAGGTTTTTTGGCTTTTTTGCGCTCCCATAGCGAAAGGCGCATGACTAAAAGAAGTGCCATATTGCGCGCGGGATGGAAGCCCGAATGGGGATAGACCACGACTGCCCTGCCCTATTGTGGATTGGGAAGTGCGTTGGCAAAATAGGGCTGGGCAGGCAAGGGCTATATGCTTGCACGACAGCCCGTAACGCGCCCAAATTATTTTTTATTTATTTTTTTATTTGCTTTTTTTTGATATACTAAATTTTATAGATATGTTTGCGCATATATTAAAATCATTGGTTGTATTAGGCGTGTATATGGACAATTTAGCGGATAGAATTATTAGGTTGCGCGATGCGTTGGGGCTTAAACAAGCGGATATGGCGCGTGCTTTAGGCATTAGTCAGGGTAAATTATCGCTGATTGAAAAAGGCTCGAATACGTCTATTGATATGTATGACAAGGTTTTAGACATTTATCCCCATGTGCGCCTTGAGTGGCTTGTGCGTGGAGAAGGGGATATGTTTAGCACTGATATAGAGGCGATTGGGCTTCCGCGCAAGAAAAATGAGGCAAAAAAGTTGGCAGACGACTGGGCTGAAAAATTAGTGGCGCGTCTGGAACTGGAATTGAATGAGGCGAAAACGGAGCTTAAGAAAGAAAAAGAATTGAATACCCAACTGATGCAAGTGCTTGCTAAACTTTCCAGTGTGTAATTGTTTTTTTTGCACGAATATAAAAAAATGCTTTTAATCCTTGACTTTTCTATTTTCTATTTTCTATTGAATTATTTTGCAATTTATTGATTATCAAATTTTTACAATAAAATATGCAACCTAATATTTTGAAAATCAGCGACTAATATATTAAAAACTGTAGATTTTTAAAATATAAAATCATATAGAGCCTATTTTTTATTCTATTTTATAAAATTAAAAAACATATAAATAATGAAAGATGCCAAACAAATAATTTTCGCGCTTTATGCACTTATTTTGAGTATGGGAAGCGTGTGGGCGCAAGTAAAATGCATTGATCCTAATGCCTGCGATGTTACGCCTGATAACCAAGAGCTTCTCACAGGTATAGAATGGGTGAAAACTTGGGGAACTATTAAAAACTACAATTCTTACACTGTAACGAATTACAGAGTCAAAATTGTGAGTGCCAAAAGAGACAATGTTCCCTTGCCTGTATTGATAGGAGAAGAAGGCACTTCCTTTACTCTTACCGCAGGACAACAAGGAGATGTTACCTATAAACGTACTTTTGTAGCGACAGGCAAAGTTGATATAACAGCTAATTTTGCTAACTCTAGTGGGCAACTTATATCATCTACCTTAACACCACTTAGTTCAAGTGTGAAAATATGCACCGCAAATGCCTCTCTTAGTGGTCCTGCGAATAACGCTTCTTATGTATCAGGCACCAACGTTACCCTATCTTGGACACCCGATGTGGTAGGTGGTTGTACTATCACACAATATGAATTGGAAGTTACAACCGCATCAGGTACAGCTTCGCAAACTATTACAGGAACATCTTTTACCCTTCCATCAGCTACACAAAGCTTTACTTGGCGAGTACGAGCAAGAATTGGCACAGGTTCTACTACCAAACCTATCCTTTGGGGTGGTTACTCTTCTTCGCGTACCGTCAATATTACAGCTCTTCCTTGTAGCGCGCCTACAGGTTTATCTGTAGGTACAACAACCGTAGATGCTGCCCCTCTTTCTTGGGGAACTTTTGGAAATCATACCATTCATTATAGAGAACAAGGTTTTACGACTTGGCAAACAGCTACTGCAAACGGAACAAACATCACTTTGACAAATTTGGGCAGTGGCAAAACTTATGAGTGGGAACTCCAATCCAACTGTACAGGCAACAACAGTTCTTGGGTAGGAGGTAGTAATTTTACTACCCAACCCTGCTCACCTCCTACAAATTTGAATGCTTCTAACATTACTTCAACAAGCGTATTGGTAAGCTGGAATGCCGCCTTGTATGCTGTGCAAGGCTATACTGTACAATACAGAGTCGTAGGTGCAGGTTTTTGGACTGGTTCTATTGATGTCCCATCAGGCACTTCTACCACTATAATAGGATTAGCAGCTTCCACACCTTATGAATTTAGAGTACGGAATGAATGTACTATTTCTTTAGGTAGTATTTATTCAAATCCTTTTCCTTTTACTACTTCAGCACCCAATACTTGTGGCAATCCAACCAATCCACAAGTTAATAATATCACTTTGAATACTGCGCAGTTGGGGTGGACAGCCGTATCTGGTGCTAATGGCTATGATATTCAATTCAAAAAAGTTACAGCTACCATTTGGACAGACGTATTTTCTGTTACAGGTACTTCCTATACACTCAATGCGCTTGACCCTAACCAAGAATATGAGTGGCAAATACAAGCAAATTGCAACCTAACAAGTTCTATTTTTGTGAGCGGAAATAATTTTACTACTACCACTACGCCCACTAAAATACTGAATTTCACAGGTAGTTTTAATTATGGTGATGTACAAACAGTAGCTTTTGAAGATTATAGCATAGCTATACAAAATACAGGCAACACGAATCTATCCGTAAATGTTGTAAACGGTTTAGCAGCTGGGTTTACGCTTATCAGCCCTATTAGCCTTCCTTTTACTGTGCCTGCAGGTGGTACTACTACCATGACGATACGCTTCTCGCCTACGGCTGTACAAGCCTACAACGCGACTGTTACCCTTACTACAGATGCTACATCTACTACAAACAATAGCTTCTTATTATCTGGCAATGGCGTAAATGTCGCCACTACTAAAATTTTAAACTTCACAGGCACACATGATTTTAGCGATGTAGGGGTAATGCAAAATGCTTATTTAAATAATATACCCATTTCCAACACGGGTAATAGTGTGCTTAACCTGACAGGTATTAACTTGCCTATTGGCTACTCCCTTTATAGCCCTACTTTGCCCATGGTTATTTCTGCGGGGGGGGCTGTAACTATAACTATTCGCTTTACACCACCTGCTGTAGGCACATACGCAGGCAATATAACCCTTACTTCTGATGCCACCTCCACCACTACTAACAGCTTCAGCGTAACAGGTAATGGCATTATTAATACGCCTATTACCTATACCATCACAGGCAAAACGGTAACTACCACAGGCGCGAACATAGCAGGTACGACTGTGTCTGTTGCAGGAGGTGCAAGCACTACCACAGACGCAAGTGGAAACTATAGCTTAACTGTAAGTGCAGGGACTAATGTGGTCTTGACTGCCGCTAAAACTGGGTGGAATTTTTCGAATAGCCCTATGAGTTTGGGTGTAATAAATGCAAATTCTACTAATAATACCTTTGTGGGTACGGTAGCAGTAACCCCCTTGACTATCACAGGGCAGAATCCTACGCCCAATGTAGGCATAGCCAATAGTACAGATTTTTTGTTTGTTTGTTACATCAATGGAGGCAATGGTAGTCCTGTAGTGGTTTCTGTAGAATTTAGTGCCACCACCTCATTCGTGATGACCAATAGCACCATGAACCAATACACACTTACTCGAAAAATAACTCAAGCAGGTACGCGTACTTTCCGATACAAAGCAGAACAGTCTGGGGGCATTGTCTATTCTCCTGTATTCTCTTTTGTGGTCAATGGACTTTGTGGAACTGGCTTGCCTGCCAATGTACCTTGTACTATCCTTTCGCCAGTGGTGGGAGATGTGATTGCACAGTCTGCTTTTGGGGGACCACAACCTGTAGTAAATGGGTGGTCTTTTTGGCAACGTGGAGGCGCAGGACACGAACCTGGTGCAGGCATAGGGGGGGCTGATGACACATTCGCTTGGGATTTTAATTTGAACTATCCTTCTTACAATTTTGATAGCAACCGCCCTGTTTTTGCAGTAGCCGATGGCGTAATACGTACTTTTGATAGTTGGGGCGGCACTTCTTTTGGGCAAGTTCTGATCGAGCATACCAATCCTGATGGCACGGTGTGGTATAGTGGTTTCGTTCACTTATCTTTGGCGAGTATTACCAATCCTGATGGTACAAAAAAATGGACAAATGGTATGGCAGTCACAACTACTACAGAGATTGGACGTATTGCGGGTAGGGCGAATGGTAATGATAATACTTATACACACCACGGACACATGATAGTATATTATAAAGATGCTAACGGTGATTTGATTTCTGTAAATAGAGTTATCACGCCTCGCGTACAACAGTTAGCAAATCCTATAATGACTGCCCCTGCCAATAATACAGATGCTTCTACGCCTGTAACTTTACAATGGCAAGCCGTAGCAGGAGCTACTTTCTATCAAATCTATGTCGTAGAAATTCGCCCAACAGGAGTAGATACCACAGTCGTAAATGAACCCAATGTAGGCAATGTAACCTCTTATCCTATTCCTGCAGGCAAGCTGATAGGCGGAAAAACCTACAGGTGGCGCGTCATTGCTCGTAACCCTGCATCTTCTTCCAGTGGCACAAACCCTGCCTTCAAATTCACTGCTAAAAATAATACGCAGATAGCTTTATACTACCCACAAACTCCAATTTTTAAAGTTTATGAACCTTTGAATGTAGAGCCAGCAAAGACAGTTACTTTGCTTATGTTTTACACGCAAAAAGCACTGACATACTTTGAATATAGGTATGGACTAGATGGTTTAGATAAATTAAAACAAGCATTACATATTTCAGTTCAAGTAGCCAATGATAGCTATACAAATAGTGGTATATCTCTAAAACTACAATTACTTGATATACTACCTGTTCAAACAAACTATAAAGAAAAAATTGATGCAAATAAAGTAGTGGATGGTAACAAAACCCTTAATAATTTTTTGTCGCCTACCGATGGGGTTATAGATGATGTTTACAACTTACGGAATACATATTGTGCAGATTTAATAGGGTTAGTAGCTAATATGTCAAATGGAGGTGGATTTGCCCCTAGGCCTGGATATTGTTTTGTTGAGTCCTTAGAAAGTTTAGATGCTGCATTGAATACTGGATATGCTAATTTTTCTAATAATTTTGTTAATAATGGTTCTTCGTTGTTGGCGCATGAGATTGGACATAATTTAGGTTGCGACCATGACCCTAAAACTGATATAACTCGTTACAATAACCCAACGCTTTCTTGTAATGCTGACTTTACAAGCTGCATTTGTCCAACATCTAATCGTGGGTTTGTATTTAAGACAACTTCTCAAACAGGGAATTTGGAAGATGCTGGAACAATAATGTCATACGAACAAGCTGTAATAAAGTATTTTTCGGGACCTAATAATATATTTGAAGGTACGACTTTAGGTAATAGTAATTGCTCTAATAATACCCAAATAATAAAAGATAGTATGGGTAAAACTTCCGAACTTGTGATACCTACTTATATTATTAAAAATACTGGAAATAACCCATTGATTATAAATAGTGTTACCACTAATAAAAACTGGTTGACTGTTGAGGTAATTAAATGGACAGGCACAGGACAACAAATGACTAATAATTATAATTCAGTAGTAAATTTGTATGGTAGTTACCACATCAAATATACTTTTCAACGAAATGAACAAATAGAAAATACATTTCCAGTTACTATATCGTCTGGAAATGTTTGGAATAGTTTGAGGGGAATAAGGGTGAAAATAGATTGGAGTTTAGTAGGTAACAATACTGAAATAGGTATTATTACTATTAATTCAAATTCAGATACTCAAAATCCTTTCACATTCCAAATAGAAGCATTTCCTAAAAGTGCTATACCCGTTGCGGCTAACTTGCCTCTTAATAATTCTATTAGTTTTTTTGCAAGAGGTTCTATTCCTTCAGGTTTGAAACTTTATAGAGTTAAAAATGGATTAGAAACATTAGCGGGTGTTGCTAACGAAGTTGGACATATCCAAGTAAAACCCTATCCTTCTTTTAGTATAGGCGATACCCTTATCGCACGGGCTAATGGCTACAAAGACTTCCGTTTGTTTGTTAATCAAGCTATGCTGGATGGCGAGTTTACTTTACCACTATTTCAAACCTATACCAATGACCAACAGCTGAAAAATGGTTCTATGCGCCTTTTGCATACAGGCATCACTATCCAGAAAGATTTCGTAACAGTGAAGTTTGAGGGCGAAAATGTAGCCCAAAGGCAGATATTTATAGAAGAGCAGTGGATTAACTGTTCAGATGTCTATAGTTACTATTTGGACACTACGGGTACTCGTAACATCATCAAAGGCAGACTCATTGGGCTTGATGGTATTATTACAGCGTTTACTAAAGAGATTGACTATGTAAAACCTACATCTTTTGCGGGTACTGTATTCAAAGTAGATATGGCGGTGCCTGAACAGTTCAGAGGTGCGTACATAAGTGTAGAAGGGCAAATAGTAGATACGCTTAAAAGCACTGCACAAACCTTATACATTACACATAGCAGAAATGGCTTTACGTTACAGAAAATAGGTTATGAAAACAAATTCTATTATCTCAGACTAAGCGACACAGATACCACAGGGACAAACCTGCCCTTCAATCTCACAGCGCAGATGTATAAAAAAGAACCAACGCTTTTTAGTACCTTGATAGACTTTAGTGCTATGCGTATGCGACATACTGAAAATGCTTCGTTTGAAAGCAGTGGCGGCAATAAAGTGCGCTTCGTGCAAACTACAAACCACTACCAAGCCTTTGGTATTCAAGCCAGTACGCCTACCCACAGCATTGAAAAAACTACGCCTAATGCAGATGTGATAGATGCGCATATAAGCCTTAGCGTAGCCGACAGTTTGTTCAAGGCAAAACATTATGTATTGTTAGAAGAAGATGGGGTTATCACCAAACTCATGGCAAATGATACCTATCATATCTTTGAAGATACTTTGCAACTTGTACGCAAGAAAAACATTACCAAAACTACTACACGCCTTACTGTTGCCAAAAGACTTGCGCCTATCGTACAAAATCCTATTTTGAATTTGGTAGATTATGGGCTTCCAAGTCAATTTTATCGGAAGGATTCACTTATAATAAGCCTTGACAAGTTTTTCAAGATACCTGATAGCCTCAAAATGGGTATGAGCTATGAATTGGTAAGTTATGAAACGGTTAAGTTAGAGGTCTATAGGCAAGGCAACCGTATCATCATTAAACGTAAAGCGAACCAAAATGCTACTGCGGCTATTCGTATTCGGGCTACCCATGATGGTCTTGTTATAGAAAAAGACTTTTTGGTACAAGGCGTTACGGCTAATGAAGACCCTATCAAAGCGATGCATATCGTAGTGTATCCCAATCCTGCCCGTGATGAGGTAAAAATAACCTTTGATGAAACTAAAGTACGCTACTGCAAAGGTCGTCTTGTTTCTCAATCTGG
>JAYTNK010000533.1:0-2650 GCA_043748375.1 Cytophagales bacterium | reverse complement strand
CGGAGGGATTCGAACCCTCGTCCAGACAAGGCAAACATAGCACCTTCTACACGCTTAGTTGCTCTTAGTTTTTCGAGCTATTGCGTGTGAACAACACCGTGCAATAGCCTTAGCCACGTATGGTTTCGGGAGAGGCGCGCAGCACACGTACTCCCTAGTTTTGCGTTACGACACCGCGTATGTTCACCCCACGAAACAAAAAGTGAACGCGATGTTGGCAAATTAGCCCACTCTCCGAGCGAACTAACTCAATACGTAATTCCCTACGGAATTAAGCAGCCAAAGCGAAGTTGTTTTCGCCGATTGTTGTTTGAAAGCAATTGATTACGGAAGGCACTTTCAACTCCCGACGTGCTTACTCACCTGCTTACTCATGCTGTCAAGTCCAGTCGACCCCATGTAGTGGTTAATTACTCAATATGTGAGATAATCTAACTAACGGCAAAGTTAGGTAAAAGGTTTCACAAATCCAAATAAAAGCGAAAATAACATAACATAATGCTCTGTTTACAATTTCTTAATTTGCAAGATTGATTTTTTTTATAGTTCTTTGCGAAAAATACAGCCAGACATAACCTTATGTTCGATTTAGAAACAGGCGCACTTATTGTTTTACTATTATGCCTTGCATGCGTATGTGCATTTGAGTTCATCAATGGTTTTCATGATACTGCCAATGCAGTCGCGACAGTAATTTATACTAACTCCTTGCCCCCCTCTGTGGCAGTCATATTTTCAGGCATCTTAAATTTCTTTGGGGTTTTATTAGGTGGCATAACCGTAGCTATGAGTATTGCTACTTTGTTGCCATTGGAGGCGGTTATGCACCCAAATTCCATGGTTAGTATCGCGCTTATTCTTTCTATACTTTTTTCAGCTATAGCATGGAATTTAGGCACATGGTATTATGGTATTCCTGCCTCCAGTTCTCACACCTTGATAGGGGCTATTATAGGAGCAACAATCGCTTTTTCGCTTTATCACCATAATAATTTGAGCCTTGTAAATTGGCACAAAGTCATCGAGATAGGACTGTCATTGCTTATATCACCCTTAATTGGCTTTTTCTTGGCTATGATATTGTTGGTATCAATGCGTTATTTAATCCCTTCCAAAAAATTATTTGAACCACCAAAAACTACTGAAGCCCCACCTGCTTGGATTCGGGCTATTTTGATTCTTACTTGTGGGAGTGTGAGTTTTGGGCATGGCTCAAATGATGGGCAAAAAGGAGTGGGTTTATTGATGGTGATACTTATCGCACTTGTCCCTATGCAATATGCTTTGAATGGTGATTTAGACTTGCCTACTCTACGCAAAGCCCATGCACAAATGCAAGCAAGTCTTGACAAAGTACCAACTAATAATCTTGCTGTTGGCTCACTTGAAAACCTAAATGGGGCGAAAAACGAGTTAGGACAAATTAAACTTTTAATCGACAAGCCTATCAATATGGAGGCTATTCCTAAAAAACAAAAAATAGCCCTAAGAAAACATATCAGCCACACCACTAAACAATTTGAAAAATTTGATAAGCAAAACCCAAAAATACTACGCTTAGAAGACCAAAAAACACTTCGAAACTCTCATGCACAATTAGCCGCTTATACAGCTTACGCCCCTAATTGGACTATTTTACTTATCTCTATTTCATTAGGGTTAGGCACCATGATTGGTTGGAAGCGTATTGTAGTAACTATTGGCGAAAAAATAGGCAAAGACCATCTTACTTACGCACAAGGAGCTTCTTCAGGGGCAATAGCGGCTATTATGATAGTTGTTTCCACAAGATTTGGCTTGCCTGTAAGCACCACACACGTATTGTCGTCAGGTATAGCGGGTAGTATGGTTGCAAGCAAAGGCATAGGCAATTTACAAGGTGGCACTGTCCGCAACATTGCGCTCGCTTGGGTATTGACCTTGCCTGTTTGTATCACTTGTGCTATGTTAATCTTCGGGTTAATGAGTTTGTTCTTTTAAAATCCTACACTACAAATTTATAGTACGCTATGTTATTTATCCATATCGGTAGGCAAGTTAGCAACTTGCCTACCAAAGCAAAGCGTTAACTTTTACGGATTGCCAAGCCTAACGACATTAACAAGCGTAAAAATGTGCTATCTCCAATGCGCCCAATAATGTTTTTTGACGACTTTCCGTAGGGCTTTAATGGCAGGCAAGTCAGAGGCTTGCGCAAGATCAAGTATATGTCCGTTGTTCATCAATACATTGATGCTCTCTCCTTTCGTCCAGTAAGCTTCGTTTCGGATAGTGCCTTCTACAAAAAAGTAGGCAAGATGTTTAGGTTTAATGGCAAGGCTTTGTAAAATATGTTGCGTTATTTTAGCGCGGTTTGCTTCATCGGGTTTTTCGGTTGTGATACTAACCTTGAATAATTTTCGGTCTAAAATCCCATTGCTCAAAATAGCCAAAATGCGGTCACCTGCATTTGCCCAAGCTTTGAGCGAAGCCCAAATATCATAATCATCGAGTTGTGTAAATTGTTGAAGATAGTCAATTTCGCCCTTGCCTACGAAATGACTCATGGAGATAGGTTGCGATAATAAAGTACGAAGGAAAGGGCTACTCACAGGCAAGTCTATTCCTTTTGCTAGGAGGCTTCTTGCTCTGCGAAGCGTACAACCAAGCA
>JAYTNK010000532.1:0-1845 GCA_043748375.1 Cytophagales bacterium | reverse complement strand
AAAAATGGACGCGTGCCTGCTTGGGCTTCTTTAGAAGCAAAAACTACCTCGGCTGTATTCGAAGTAGGATAATGTACTTCGATTAAATGTTCTTGTGAGCTAATATCTTGAATGGGCAAATCGGTGTGAAATAATATTTTTAATTCATAATGTACATTTGCGTCTTCTGGGCTTGGCGCAAAGGCAGGCAAGCGAAAAGTAGAGACATCAGCTTCTGTTTCACACATAATTTTGTACTCCCACCGCAATTCTACCATCTTGCCTGCGAGAACCGTAGGCATTGCTAAGAGCTGTTGTGGGTCAAGGTAGTTGTTTTTAGGCAAGTTGGGTTTGCGCACAAGCACGGCTTTATCTATCTCGCCTACCAAGTTATCAATATCTGTAGGTACTACGCAGGCGAGGGCAAGGTCTGTATTGGTGGTGTTTTTATAGATTTGCAGTACCTTTACTTCAGCTCGCAAACCGTCCATTTGCACTACGATTTGTGTGTTTTGGTGCATGAGTGGCATTTGCGTTTTGGGGGCATCAGCTAAGCGGAAATAAGGAAAAAACAAACGTGTTTCGGTGATTTGCTGGGCAAAAGCACCATGTGCAAGTAGATACAAAGATAATCCTATCCAATAGTTTTTTTTCATAATTTTAGTAAAGTGTAAATATTGTACCAAAGTTTATGTTTCTCATTCTTTTTGTCGACTTTTCTTTTCGAGTAGTAGATGAGACTCGCATTTGCTACTCAAAAAGAACAAGTACTATTTTTATACCATAACGCAAAAAAATGCACCAAAGTCTAAAACTTCAGTGCATTTTTAGGCTATAATAGCTTTTGAGTGTTACTCAGCTATTACTTTAAATTTGATAGGAGCTTTTACTTCGCGGTGCAAATCAGCAATAGCTGAAAAGTCGCCCAATGTTTTGATTTCTTTCTCTACAAAGGTGATGCGTCTTCTATCTACTGTGATGCCTTGTTTTTCAAGTGCATCGGCTAATTGTATAGAGGTAACAGAGCCAAATATTTTGCCTGTATCGCTTACTTTTGCGGCTATTTCTATAGTAATAGCTTCAATTCTTGTTGCAATATCTAGTGCAATTTGTTTGATTTTCGCGGCTTTGTGAGCGGCTTGTTTGATATTTTCGGCTAATACCTTGCGTGTAGAAGGCGTAGCCATTACCGCCAATCCTTTAGGGATAAGGAGGTTACGACCATGTCCTGGCTTCACGTTTACAATATCATTTTTGTAGCCGAGTCCTTGTATATCTTCTTTTAAGATGATTTCCATGAGTGAAAAATTGAATTAAAATTGAATAGGAAGCGTTGATGATGTACTGATTACAATTTTGTAACACCAAAATCTGTAAGGCACATCTCAAGTTTTATTTCAAACCGTCAGCAACAAAAGGCAATAAACCGAGGTGGCGTGCACGTTTGATAGCTTGTGTTAGTTTGCGTTGATACTTCAGGCTTGTACCTGTAAGGCGGCGTGGCAGGATACGTCCTTGTTCGTTTACGAATTTCAAAAGGAAGATGGGGTCTTTGTAGTCAATGTATTTGATGCCTAGTTTTTTAAAACGGCAATACTTTTTACGAACTTCAGGTTTGTGGAGCGGTTCGTTTTGACTCACTTTCAGATTTTTTTGCTTTTTCATGGCGTAGAAAAGTGGGGTTTAGGTTTGTGAAGGAGTTTCGCTCAACCTATTGTAGCGTTTTTGCAAATACGTTACAGCATGTTTGTCCAACCGTACTACGAGGCTACGCAATACGCGCTCATCGCGGTGGTATTCTGTTTCCAACGATTTGATGAGAGTGGGTGCGGCTTGGAAGTGCAACACTGTGTAATATCCCGAACT
>JAYTNK010000531.1:0-3288 GCA_043748375.1 Cytophagales bacterium | reverse complement strand
AAACCAGGCTAAAAGCACCGCAAAACTACCCCTATTTTAACAAAACAAAAAAAATGCATGCCACCACCCCAAAAAGCACACCTCTTGCCTTTTGTGTTGGGTTTTAGTGTGGCTTGTAATTAGTTAGGCACAAGCAAATATACTTTTGGTACTAAAAAATTTTAATAGTTTTAATAGAAGCCTCCAAATCCATAGATAAGCCATCATCTACAAGGATAATTTGATAATCAATATCCGTTAATACCTCAGCTACTTTTTTAAAAGATGCCAACAGTTTGCCTCCCACCCTTCATGTGGATTATAAAGGGTAAAAGAATACTCAGATTAGTTTGGGAAACGCCCATGCTTGTTTTGTTATAAAAAGCAGTTATATTTGCCTACAGAGTTGTACTAAAAAAAAGAAAAATCCAAATGGAGAAAAATGTTTTATTGGCACTTATAGGTTTTGGTCTATTGGTAATGATTGTGGGATGTATTTTATGGTGCTTGCCTACTATGTTTATTAAGGAAAATTTGCGCTTTATTACGCCTCTGCCTCCTATTGCGGTGGCAGTGTATGTCTATGTATCTCGAATAGCCGACCTACATTTCAAAACCTCGCAGGCTTTTTTATTTGAAATAGCTTTTATGACTATGTTGGTTGCTATTGCCTATTTTATTTTTACTTTGTTATTATTTATCTTTTTGAAAATGTTTTGAGACACACATAAAACATGTGTATTATAAAAAGCGAAGAGTAGAGGCAAATACTTATCTAAAAAAAACATTAGTCATCGTGAGAGATTTTAAAAGAGTTTTCAGTCATTTTTTTAATTCCAGTTTGTCCTATAAATCGCCTAAAGGTTGGGATTTGACCATTGCGAAAACCTAATCATTTTCTACGACCTCAGTTGCTGTAGCACTAAAACTGCTACAAAACTACCTCTTGCGCCAGTGGGAGATTAGCTCGGCATTGTTTTACTTCGCAAAACGCAAGTTGAAAACTTGCCCCATAGAAAGTTCCAAGTTCGCTTTGCTAAAATTGAAACAGTATTGTTTTATTTTGCAACAAAACAAACTTGGAACATTGGGCGAAAAAATGAGCATTTAGTATTTTTTTTGTGCATTATTACTTAGTTTTGCATCATAAAATTAAACAAATTCTGTATGACTTTTTCAAATATCTTTTCCAAAACCGTTACTGACGAGTTAATTCAAAGAATTAACCAACTTACACCCACCACAAAAGCACAATGGGGCAAAATGAGTATAGCCCAAATGCTTGCCCATTGCAACGTAACCTACGAAATGGTATATGAGAATATACACCCCAAGCCCAATTTCTTTATGCGCTTTATCTTGAAAGCCTTTGTAAAGAAAATTGTAACAGGCGATGCGCCATACAAAAAAAGCTCACAAACAGCTCCTGCTTTTATCATCAAAGACAGCAGGGTATTTGAAACAGAAAAAAAACGCCTTATAGACTACTTGAACAAAACACAAGCTTTGGGCGAAAATAGCTTTGAAGGCAAAGCCTCACATTCTTTTGGCATACTTACCAAAGATGAATGGAATACGATGTTCTATAAACATATAGACCATCATTTAAAACAATTTGGAGCGTAAAAATTGCAAAAAATTGATACGAAAAAACTACATTTTTTTTATGGCAAAACAAAAAACTTGCCTACCAACGCCCCAAAACCCAACACAAAAAGCACATCTCTTGCCTTTTGTGTTGGGTTTTAGTACCTTCCTATTAAGCCTTTGAGATGCAAGGCTTTAGGTTTTGTCTTCGGTTGTTGGGCGAGGAGGCGCACAAGGCTATCGTGTGCATACATCTCCACAAAGTCAGTCGCTTTCACGCAGGCAAGGTTATTTGATGCCTATACCAAACAAATCATAGCCTTACCCAAAACCATATTAAAACGAAACTTGACACTTAGGCAACAACTTCTTGATTCTCTCTTTTTCTTGTATCGAAAATAGATTGTTCCAACAATATAAACCTTTTAACTTTGTAAGCTGCCCTATCTCAGCAGGAAAGGTAGTTAGTTGGTTGCGCTCACACCATAAATACATTAAATTAACTGCCTTTCCTACCTCAGCAGGCAAGGTAGTTAATTGATTCCCCGAGCAGTTAAATAAAGTTAAATTCGCTAACTTTCTTATTTCTGTAGGTAAATTAGTCAATGAATTATTGGCACAATATAATACCTCTAAATTGGCTAACTTTCCTATTTCGGCAGGCAGTGCGCTAAGTAGATTATTGGAACATTCCAATACCTTTAAATTCGCTAACTTTCCTATCTCTGTGGGTAAGGCAGTTAATGAATTGTCCCAACAATCCAGTGCCTTTAAATTGGCTAACTTCCCTATTTCGGCAGGCAAGTTGGTCAATGAATTGCAGCAGCAATTCAATTCCGTCAACTTTGATAAGTTATATAATTCAGTAGGCAAGGTAACTAATTGATTCGAAGAACAATCTAATACTTTTAAATTGGCTAACTTTCCTATTTTGGCAGGCAAGTTGATTAATGAATTGTTAGAGCAGCGCAATTCTGTTAAATTCGTTAAGTCCCATAATCCAGCAGGCAAGTTAGTTAACTGATTTTCAAAGCACCACAATACCTTTAAATTGGCTAACTTCCCTATCTCAGTAGGTAAGGCGGTTAACGGGTTACTCCAGCATAGTAATACTGTTAAATTTGTTAGCTGTTTTATCTTGGCAGGCAAGGAGGTTAATTGGTTTTGGGAGCATTCTAATACTTGTAAGTTTCGAAATTGGAAGATTGCTTGGGGAAGTTCTTTAAGTTTTCTAAAATTTAGTCTGAGCTTATATACTTTGAGTGGACCAGCTTTCATTGCATCTTCTAAACTTATGTATTCTGGAGCATTGGCTAAAGTAGAAGAGTCTAAAGGTAGGTGAGTAGGCTGTGCCTGTAGGCAGGCAAGGCACACATAGAAAGAAAATATAGTGAATATCAAACGCATAATGATTCTTGGTTTTTTACTTCTGCAAAAATAACACAAAAAAGGGCGTATAAAAATCTAAGGCGAAAACTTTAGACACTGCCCACTGGCGCAAGGCTCTTGTCTTGTGCCTAAAGTAATTGAAGTCTTTGGCTTCCGCCTAAGCGAACAAACCACGCTAAAACCGCTACAAAACTACAGCTTTTTTATGACAAAACAAAGCATCTTGCCTACCACCCAGATTAAACGCATCAAAATAAAAGTTCCCCCAATTTCATTGGGGGCTATTCAAATTTGAACCTCTAAAGAGGTTCGGTAAAGCACAAGCAACACCTT
>JAYTNK010000530.1:0-4467 GCA_043748375.1 Cytophagales bacterium | reverse complement strand
CTAAACTCAAGCCACGAGATGACCGATAATGCTCGCGCAGAAACTATCCTTGCCTACCTAAGCGAGCAAGTAGAGAAGCGAAAACGCCTGCTTGCCTCCACGAAACGTAAGCATCTTGCCTGCCCTACTGCCGAAACGCGCCTCGACTTAGATATTGCGTTGCATATTTATACCAGCCTCAACGCTATGTGTCGCGTTGCAAAGGGTATCCAATAACAAAATCCAGCTTCTGCCAACGTTGGCAGAAGCTGATTTGCTTTAAATGAAACTGTAATTGTATGGCGTGCAACTGTATTTGTACGCTGTGTATATGTTTTTGCAAAAAAAATGTTTTTTCTTTTATTTTGCTATTTGTTTCAAAAGGCTATGGCAGGATATTATGAATTTGTGATAGGATTGCGCGACAACTTCTCAGCAGGCTTCGGCAGGCTTGGGCAAGGTATGACGAATACTATCAACAACGCAGGGACTTTCGCTTTTAAGTTTAATGAAATCAATAACTCGCTTGGTCAGTTCGGTCAGCAGTTCAGCAGTATCATTCAACCAGGCATCGAGTATGAAAAACAGATGAAGGAGGTAGAGGCGATAACAGGCGTGAGCGGTAAGAAATTGGAGGAACTCGGTATGAATGCTAAAAGGTTAGCAGAAGAGTTCGGAGGCACAGCGGCTGATGGTTTAAATAGTTATCAAATCATCCTTTCAAAACTCGGTCCTTCGTTAGCTCAAAGCTCAACGGCAATGGACGCGATGGGTAGAAACGTGGCTATGATGGCAAACACCATGAAAGGCGACACCATAGGCGCGACTACAGCCCTTACTACGGCTATGAACTCCTACGGCATAAGTACAAAAGACCCGATAGAAGCTTCGCGTGTCATGTCGAAAATGATGGATATGATAACCGCAGGTGCGATGGCAGGCAGTGCAGAAGTGCCACAGATAACCGCCGCGATGGAGGCGCTGGGTGCGTCTGCTTCCAGTGCTGGCGTAGGGTTCGGAGAAGCGCAAGCGGCTATACAAGTCTTAGACCAATACGGTATGAAGAAAGGCGCGGAAGGAGGTATTGCTTTGCGCAACGTGTTGATGCAAATGGGCGAAGGTAGGTTTATGCCTAAACAGAAACTTGATGCAATACTAAAAGCAGGTGTGAATTTACAAGTTTTAGGCAATAATTCACTTCCTCTCGCTACGCGCTTGCAAGAACTTTCTAAAATACAAAATGATGGAGCTTTGGTAGGCGAGTTTTTTGGCAAAGAAAACAAGGTAGCAGGTGAAGCCATTTTGCGAAATATCCCCATTTTAAAGGAGTACACTACAAAAATCATAGGCGGTGCTGACGCTACAAAAAAATATTCAGATGTGATAGGCAGTAGTTTTGCAGCGCGTATGTCGCGAGTCGGGGCTGTGATGTCCAACTTCGGAATTGCTATTTTTGAATCTACGAAGGCGTACTTGCCTATGATACAAACTACAGGTACGCTGTTATTTGGGTTTTCGCAAATGCTTCCTGCTATGATGATGATGGGCAATGCGCTGATTTGGGTAGGTGCGCAAGTGTGGACAGCTACTTTAGCTACTTTGCAATATGCAGGTAGTCTGATTTATACAGCCGCTCAAGGCGTAGGGACTTTCATACTTTCGCTTTTCAAGGCAAGTACTTGGCAGGCAGTTTTTACAGTCAGTACATACAGGAGTATTGCGGCTATGGTAGCGAATAGGGCTATCATGTTAGGGACTTCTGTAGGGAGTACATTGTATGCGGCAGGATTATGGGTGATGAATACGGCACAATGGGCAGTAAGTGTGAGTGCTTGGGCAATGCTTTCGCCTTTCTTGGCAATCGGTGCAGGCTTCCTCGCTATAGGCTTGGCAGTGTATGCAATTTACAAAAACTGGGATACTTTGAAAGCGTATATTTACGGGTTCGGGCAATGGTTGTGGAAAGTAGGCGAGTTTTATCTTACCTATGGCAACCCTTTGTGGTGGCTTTACAAAGGTATTTCAAGTGTTGTAACGTACCTTTTCCCTCAAGCGGGCAGTCAAGCCATGGGCTTTTTTAGCTGGATAGGGGGCGTATTGTGGCAGGTGGGCTATCAATTTATGACCACCTTGAACCCGATGTATTGGCTTGGCATAGGTATCTCAAAAGTATTTATGTATATGTTTCCATCTATAGGTAAGGATTTCACTTGGTTTTTCAATGGCATAGGCAAGTTCTTGCAAGATTGGGGCAAATGGTTGTATGAAACAGTCAAATGGATTTGGGATGGCATCGCAGGTTTTTTCAGTAGCATCGGCAAGGCACTGGGTATGGTAGGCGATGGCGTTGATAAAACGATGGCAAAAGTAGGCAAGCTTGGGGAAGGCAAAAACTTAGCCGAGTCGCTGGGCGTAGGCGATTTGAACAAAGGACTCGGCACCACGCAAGACGCACTGAAAGGTTTAGGAGGCGATATGGGGAAATTAGGCACAGGCAGTCCTACCGATATATTTTCAGGCAATAAAGCAGGCGAAATGGGCGGTGCAGGCACTAACTTAGCAGGCGGAGGCGCAAACAAAGGACTCGAAGGCGTTTCAGGAGGCGGTTCGAAGCCTACAAACATTAACATCACCATAGGCAAGCTCAACGAAACAATACAAATCACGACACAAAATCTGAAAGAAGGTGCAAGTGATGTAGAAGCTATCCTCATGCAAATGCTGATGCGCGTAGTGAACGGAGCAAATCAAACAGGGCAATAATAAATCAGCTTCTGCCAATGTTGGCAGAAGCTGATTTTATAGAATATCTATTTTGTTCATAGCATCACGCAATACTTCGGGGCGTTTATGGGTATAATGGGCAGTCATCGCGACTGTGGTATGTCCTAAAATATGTTTTCTCACTTCATCTTGTACGCCTGCTTCAAAGAGAAGCATATTGCAGGTATAACGAGCACAATGTGAAGAGATAGATTTATTGATGCCCACTGCGTCCATAATACATTTCAAGCGGAGATTATAGCCTCCATTGGCTTTCACAGGCAAGGCTTTATCAGGTTGATGCGCTATGCGATCTGGGTTGTTGCGGTATTTTTCTATGATGTCTACAGCAATTTTAAGCAAGGGAATGTTGTATTCCGTTTTACTTTTTTGTCTATAATCCCTCAAATAAAACAGCCCATCCGTTTCCTTGATGTCTTCGTATGTGATTTTGCGCATATCTACGTAGGCAAGCCCTGTGTAGCATTGAAACAAGAACAAATCAGCCGAGCGTTGCAAACTCTCAGTGGAAAAAGTCGCCTCTTTTATTTTTTTTAATTCAGTCACAGTCAGGTATTCCTTGAGGGCAAAACTGCTGTCTGTAAATTTATAAATAAAGGAGATATCTCGGCTTATCCATTTCTTTGTCTTGCCTATAGCAAAACAATTGCGAATGTAGTTAAACATCTTTTTGATGTATGAGCCTTTCCACGTTAAAACGTTCACGCAATATTCGTGGAATAAAGCTGGCAAGTTGTCCCTGTCCTGAAAGTCCGCAATCATTTCACTTTTGAATGTTTTGAGCAAAAAATTTCGGAAGTGTTCGCAAACGATACGCGCTTTGCGACAAGACTCCGCTGATTTTCTATGTTTTTTCAATAGCGCGTCCTTACAATCGGAAAAACTTCGAATCTCTTTACTTTCTGTCAGGTTTTCTTTGACCATCAGTGCAGTGATGATATGGTCTGTATTTTTGTGCGTTGATACCAAACGGTTATAAGTTTCCCATATTTTCGCTTTCAAGTCCGTCATGGATTGATTTTGCGCCGTGATAATTTCCTTTTCCGCTTTGGACATTCCTTTGAGTGGCATGATGTGTTGCGCTCCTTGCGCGTTATCCCATTGCTCCTCTTGGATACGTATGTTCGCGCTGACTTCCTTTTTTTGAAATTGCGCCACCTTAAAACGGCAGTACACAGGTACTAAGTCGTCTGCATTTTTCTCACTCGGTTTGATGAGAAAACTAATGCTGATATTTGTTTTTGCCATAGTATTGTTGTATATTTGTGGTGGAACTATAGTCAGTACGCCTGTTTCAGACATTTTCTACTGACTTGTTTACTGCCTTCAAAATAAGGATACAAGGGAAACAAACACTTCCTAAATACCTTTTTTCTATGCAAATATAAACGCTACTATAACAAAAAAGCAATTCAAGAAGTGTGAACTTCTTAAATTGCCTTAGTTAGTAGAGAAAGAGGGATTCGAACCCCCGGACCTGTAACAGTCTGCGGTTTTCAAGACCGCCGCATTAGACCACTCTGCCATCTCTCTATGTGGAATATGCTTTTTCCTATTATGTGTGCAAAGGTAGTATCTATTTTTCTATTATCCAAATTTTTAGGTGTAAAAAAGTAAAAAAGATTAAAATAAAATAAAATAGCATAGCAAACGCCTTGTTTTAAGCGATTTAGATTAAATAGCATTTGCCAATTTGCAGGTGAT
>JAYTNK010000529.1:0-8232 GCA_043748375.1 Cytophagales bacterium | reverse complement strand
GCCGCCCTGTCACGGCGGAGGTCGCGGGTTCGAGCCCCGTCCATTCCGCAAAAATAAAGCCCCTTACTAAGGGGCTTTTTTGCGTTCCGACTCGTACCTTTTGTTTCTTAAATAACTGTTCGCAGGTTGTCTGACCTTCTATATGGATAGGACTTTCGCTTGTTGCCTTTTAACCTTTCTCTCTCCAAACGCCCATCTTGTAGATTTTTTGCCCAAATCTCCCATGAAATGGGGGAAAGCGAAAGTTATATAGCTAATTACTTATTTTGCTTATTCAGGTATCGTTTCAAGTCAAGCATAGTAGAATTATATCTAAAAACATCTTGTAACTGATGATAGTTATGCTTGTCGCAAGTATGCACATAGGCAAATTTAGCCATTTGAAGGCGTGAATATTCAGAATTTAACATTAGTATCAGCGTTTTTACGTCAGCCATCATGACACCTGCTTTCGGGATAGCCGTTTTCATCATGGCTAATTTACGCTTGTCATACATTTGTTGGCGCACACTCTCCTGCAGTTTTGCAATGTCTTGTGGACTAAGAATAGGTCGGTCGGTACACATATTTAAGGGCGCAAAAGAAGCACTGCCAACGAGCGGCGTTTCGTTCACTAAACATAGTTCTACCTTGCCATTATCAACCAATACAAAATAACTTACTTCGTAGCGATTATTCAAAATAATAGTGGCTTGTTGTTGTAAGCGTACGCCTTCAGGCAAGACGACCATCACAGTAGCCAAATAATTGCCTGGTTGCATATTGTCGAAGCGCAAATAACGATTTGGCACATCTGTTTGCGTATTATTTATCCAAACCTGTAGCAACTGTCCTGCACGTGTTGCAAAAACAATGTTGCCTTGAGCAAACAGATGGGTTATAGAAAAATAAGCAAATATAAAAAAGGTTGTCGTTCTCATATAGGTTGCAAAAGGAGCTTTAGTAAAATAACGTTATTTAAATCAAAATGGTAGTCAATGAAATGTTAATTTGCTTTTTAATTTATGGTTCTTCGAAAGTTATTACGGAAAGTTGCATAATAACCCCTCTACAAAACGAGTCATGCTGGTACAACCCTTAGAGTGTCGCGGCACAAAGTATTCATTTTGAACACTTTGTACCGCGACACCCTAAGGGTTGTATCTCTCTCAAAAAACAATTTAGCCTAATTCCCGCTATAACTTTCTAAGAGCCTAATTTATTTTACTGCCATGATTTGGCAGTAGGGCATTTTTGCTTGTAACACCTTCATTTTTTTAGCTACAGGATTGCCGCCACCTATATTTAAGCTACGAAGGGCAGGCAAGTTAAAAATAGCTTCAGGCAAATCTGTTATTTGATTGTTATACAAGTTTAATGTTTGGAGTGCTTGCATTTTGTCTATATTGGCAGGCAAGTTGGTAAGCTGATTGTTAGCAAGGCTCAGGCTGGCAAGGCGTGGCATATCCGTTAGCACTGCAGGGAATTGCGTCAATTCGTTTTTGTCCAAATTTAGCGTATCTATTTGGGTAAGAAGGGCGAAAGTGGCAGGCAAGAAACGAAGCGCGTTTTGATGGAGATACAAAATTTTGATGCCTTTCAGCTCGCCTACATTATCAGGAAGATGGTTTATCTGTAGTCCATTTAATTTTAGCACGCTATTTTGTCGCTTTTGCTGGCAATACCATAAAAAAGAGATTGGATTAGCCAAACAAAAATGAAAACCTGTGGCAAATTTTTCGAAAAAAGCTATCGCTAACTTATCCGCATCAAATGCCTGATGCTGTGTGATGATGCGTAAATAGTCTGCTATTTTGGCTTCATCTACCGAATAAATACGATATTGATGGTGGCTTGTTAAGTGTAAAAAGGCATCTATAGGTAAATATTTTTCCAAAACCTCCATAGCCAATTTGCGTGTTTCTGCGTCAAACTCCCATATATATAACAACAAAACATCATAGAAATAAACACTGTTTAAACCGCCACCTATTGCCATTTGTAAGCCAAGGGCAACATTTTGAGTGTCCTCGCTTCGCAATAGCTTGCGCAAATTTTCAGCCATTATCAATGTATCCGCATCTTCATGATGCAAATACATAGAGTTGTCCAACTCACGCAAATAATCGCGAAAATGTCCATAAGAAATAATAGGAATACACAATTTATGCGCCTTGCCTACCGATGCCTTAGTAGGGCGACTGCCTATAATCAAATGGGTTACTTGACTATCTAATTTAGTGGCTATTTCTATGTTTTCTGCTGACAATAGGGGCGTTATAACTTCCCAATCTAACTGAAACGCTTGTGGAGGAGTAAGGTGCAAAACCATTTTGGAAGTAGGCGGAAAGGGCGATGGCTCTTGCCTATACCAATACGACATAGCTGCAGCGCGCACTACTTTGTGCGAAAAAACGAGTGCGTCATGCACGAGTTCTATCTTATTTTGTGCTTTTATGCGCCCTATATAGCCACAAAAAAAGTTAAAATAAAGTTTTCGTTTTTCTAAATCTGTTGTTTTTGAAACAATATATTTGATAAATTCGTGGTAAAAATTAGCATTACCCCCTATTTTATAGTGGGCAGGCGTTTCATGGTAACTCAAAACTAAGGCAGGCAAGTTCACCAATGCTTCAGGTAATTCGGCTATACGCGTGTGGGCTATATTTAATCTTTGCAAAGCTGTTAATTGGCTTATTTTCTCACTTAATACATCTATAGGGCAATTATCTATGGAAAGGGTATGAAGGAACTGAAGGTTGTAAACGGCTTCAGGCAAATTATTTAATAAAGAATTGTTTGATAAATCCAAATAGGTAAGTTTAGTCAATAAGCCTATTTCGCTTGGCAATGCTTGAATAGAGGTGTTTTTGATAGTTAGTTGCTCCAAACGTGTCCATGCACCAATAGCAACAGGTGCTTTTAGATTTGGTGCATTTAAAATAGACAGCTCGCGCAAATAGACAAGGTTACAAATGCTTTGCATATCGCAGATGTTGCCATATATTATAAGTGTTTCGAGTGTTGATAGTTGCCCCAATATGCTCTCTGTAGGCAAGGGCTTTTGCAAAATGATTTCTAATTTTTTAAGATGGGTAAACTTAGTCAATTCCTCTATAGGTGTATCGCCTTCATAAGTAATGTGCAAGGATTTTACACTTGCTTCTTGTTTTTGTGCAAGTATTTGGGTAATATTATAGTGTGTTTGCATAAGCAATAAAATTATTATTGGACGAGCTTTCACAAAGATAACAATAAACTGTTTGTTATAGCCATATAAAAACTGAACCAGCCAAAATATGTTTGGTTGGTTCGGTTTGCTTGAAAACTTAATTAAATACCAACTCTTCTATAGGATTGTCGCCTGTATGTGCGTTTAATTTTTGGAGAATAAATGTTTTACGCATGACGAGTTCGCTTTTAAGCGCGGCAGACTCTAATTGAACATATATAGTACTGCCTTTTATTTGCAGGTTTTGGGTGCGTCTTGCTACACTATCGCCTAGTAGAAGCCGCCATGCCTCTTTCAGGTCAAGCTCGACAAACTGTGTTTGGAGTTGGTAGTGGGCTATCAAATCTGTAACGGCTTGCTCGGCAGTCGTAACGTCTTGGGTACGCCCTTTTTTGTTTTTCTGTTTTTCAAATTCATATTGATAACTTCTCATAACTTTCACTATTTTGTGTTTTTTTAGCAACGTGAGTACGAAGTTAGGGTTGTTTTCGCGTACTTCCAAAGAAAATACGATAATTTTTTTAATTTATTTTTAATAATTTGGCTATCAAACAGTTATGAAACGCCTTGCATAATTGCTTTTTTTAGTTTTCTACTTTTCAAATAATACATGGACATACTAAAGCCAAATGCTAAAAATGAAATAATAAGCAAGGATATTATCTGTGGAAAGTCTGTAAAAAGTAATATCAAACCAACGAAAGAAAGGTGCAATCCATACAATACTAGGGATGCCGTAGGATGACTAAAGCCTATATCTATCAAATAATGATGTAGATGATGCCTATCACCTGAAAACGGAGAGCGACCGCTCGCAATGCGAATGCAGAAAACGCGCAAGGTATCAAAAAGTGGTAACAATAAAATAGTTATTGCCAATACAGGCGCAAAACTTGGCTTAAACCATGCTTTTACACCCGAATTATATATTTTGTAATTTAACTCTATAAATTCTATAGCAAACATAGCTAAGAACAAACCTATGAGCAACGAACCTGTATCGCCCATAAAAATCAGTGCCTTTCGCCTAAGATTATACCAAAGAAAACCCAGCAAACTCCCTGCTAATGCTAAGGCAATAACCGCCCAATTGCCCGCCTCAAATTGATAAAAGAAGTACGCAAAAATTAAAGCCGCTAAACAACCTATCCCACCCGCCAAGCCGTTGATGCCATCAAGTAAGTTAAACGCATTGATTATCACCAATATCGTGAATAGCGAAACCACCACACTCGAATAATAATCAATGGCATCTATCCATAAAAAACCATAAAAATTGGTAAGCCGTATATCGCTTTTGACTACGATTATGAGGGCTACAACAAATTGCGCCCCAAACTTTTTGGCAGGCGAGAGTGGTACAATATCATCTTTTAAGCCTGTAAAAAACAACATGACAACCGCAGAAAGGGCATAACCCCACGCAGGAAGTACCGAAAAATTTACAAAGAAAGTCGCACTGATAACTGTCCCGCCAAAAATAGCTATTCCTCCCAAGGTGGGTATGCGCGTGAGATGGTTTTTGCGATTATCATCAGGCTCATCATATAAGTGTTTCTCTTCGGCTACTTTTACCAATGCAGGAATACTCAAAAGCGAAATAGCAAAGGCGGCCAAAAAGCTAAGTACAAGTATAGATAGTGTCATGAATGCGATTTGAAATGTTAAAATAAAGGCATTGAGCTGTAATCATTAAAACACACGTAATTAACTGATTTACAATGTATTATGCGTTTTTTTGGTGGTTTTTTGCAAAAAAAAAACATCTTTGTTTTATCAAAAACAATCTAATAATTAAGGTGCAAAGATAATACAAAAAATACGCTAATACAAAAAAGAGCAGCTGATTATTTTATAGGTAAATATAAGAAGTTACATGCTTAATCTGTGTTAAGTCATCCAACGCCACAAATTTGTTGTTTTCATAAAAAAGTCTTATATTTGTGCGAAACATAGATATATGCGCTTTATAGCTCTTTTTACCGAAGAACTTAGGGCAGAACTAAGGAGATACTTAACAAGCCCTGACCTGCTAGAACGCGAAAAAAAACAATTTTCAGCCATCATGTTTAGTAGTCAGCAAAGAATGAAAATACCTGAGTTATCGGAACTTTTTAATGTAAGCCACAATACAATTAAAAGTTGGTTTAATAAATATGGTTCTTCGAAAGTTATTACGGGATAGCCACGCTGTAAGCGTCTGTTATACACTTTATTACCCCGCAAAAGCCTGAAAAACAGATTCTTACAGCATGATTGCTCATATATTTTGGTAGATTCCGCTATAACTTTCTAAGAACCATATTACTTAAAACTATATTGTTCAGCGTTAAATCTAATCGAGATTTTTTAGGAATTTGTAAAATATAAATGGCTAAGTTTTCAGGATTATTTATCAAAAATAAGCTCAATAAGGCTATTGATAATATCTTAAAATAAAATAAGATTATTTCGAGATAAGTAACAAATTTGCAACATTACACTATTTACTAAAATATTAAATGTTATGGCTACCTTCCTCACCGCACATTGGGACAAGCTCCTAATGGCAAATTATGTTGTTTCTCCTGAACTATTACTGCCTTACTTGCCTGCCCATACCGAACTTGATTTATTTGAAGGCAAGTGTTATGTGAGTTTAGTCGGTTTTTTGTTTCGAGATACCAAATTGTTAGGCTTGCCTATCCCTTTTCACCGCACTTTTGAGGAAGTGAATTTGCGGTTTTATGTACGCCATTATAGTGAGGGCGCATGGCGGCGCGGAGTCGTATTTGTAAAAGAATTAGTACCTAAATTCGCTATCAGTTTAGTAGCCAACATCTTGTATAAAGAGCCGTACATCACTTGCAAAATGCGCCATGCGTTTCGCGAAGAGGCAGGCAAGTTGCACGTAGAATACGCATGGAAAACAGCCAAAGCACCTGCCTACTACTCGTTTTCCGCCATAGCAGATAATACACCACAAGAAATAGAAGTAGGAAGTGAAGCCGAATTTATCACAGAGCATTATTGGGGCTACAACCGCCTTTCAAATACGCAAACCGCTGAATATAGCGTTACACACCCGCGTTGGCGCGTGTTGCCTATACAAAGTTATGCGATTGGTTGCAATTTTGGCGCGTTATATGGGCAAGATTTTGACTGCTTGAATTATCAAAGTCCTGCCTCTGTGTTATTGGCAGAAGGCTCGCCTATTGCGGTATTGTGGCGACACGTCAAAACAAGTTAAAATTCGCTTGTTAAATTTTCCCAACATTCAAAAAAGTAAAATTTAGGATGTATCATGAAAGTGGGAAGCGAAACCGAGTTTATCACCAAGCATTATTGGGGCTGCAACCGCCTGAATATAGCGTTACACACCCACATTAGAGGGCGTTGCCTATACAAAGTTATGCGATTGGTTGCGATTTTGGCGCGCTATATGAGCAAGACTTTGAGTACTTGAATTATCAAAGTTCTGCCTCTGTGTTATCGTCAGAAAGCTCGCCTATTGTCGTATTGTGGCGAAAAGTAAAATAGGTTCTTACCTATGTGCGAATTTGTTAATACGTCTTTTTTGGTGTAACTTTGCAAACGATTGTTGTTTTATGTTTTCCTAAC
This sequence comes from Cytophagales bacterium, assembly GCA_043748375.1. Taxonomy (GTDB): domain Bacteria; phylum Bacteroidota; class Bacteroidia; order Cytophagales; family Microscillaceae; genus RDXI01. The sequence goes on along the minus strand of JAYTNK010000529.1, from coordinate 1,421 downwards.
CACTATGAAAATTGCCGTTATACGCGAAGGCAAAGTGCCAAATGACCACAGGATGCCACTTGTGCCTGCTCAATGCAAACAGTTAAGTATTTTACATCCCGAATTTCAGTTTTTAATAGAGAGTAGCGCAGTAAGGTGCATACCTGATGAGGCATTCCAAAAGGCAGGACTCGAAGTAACCGAAGATGTAAGCAGTGCCGACATACTGATGGGCATCAAAGAAATTCCTATCGCGCAATTGATGTCTGATAAAACCTATCTGTTTTTTTCACATACCATGAAAAAACAAGCCTATAATCGCGGCTTACTTCAGGCTATTTTGGAAAAAAATATTCGCCTCATCGATTATGAATGTTTGGTTGATGATTTGGGTGTGCGCGTAGTGGCGTTTGGACGTTTTGCAGGTATCGTAGGCGCGTATAATGGTTTGCTTACTTATGGAAAACGTATGGGGCTGTTTGACCTCAAGCCTGCTTATTTATGCAAAAACTTGAAAGAGCTGAAGCAGGAATTTGCTAAAATTAACTTGCCTGCCATCAAAATAATCTTGACAGGTACAGGACGTGTAGGCAAGGGCGCAAAAGAAATGCTCGACCTCATGGGTATCAAACAGGTATTTCCGCAAGAATTTATTCGCGACACATTTCAAGAAACTGTTTATACTGTTTTACGTTCTGAAAACTATTACAAGCCCAAAGATGAAGCACAGACTGAAAACAAAGGCTTTTATACACACCCAGAAAGCTACGAAGCTGATTTCCTGCCCTATACACGCACAGGCGACTTATTCATTTCAGGGCATTATTGGCATCCGTTAGCCGCCGTATTGTTTACTAAGGAAGATATGCAACAGCCCGACTTTCGTATAAAAGTAATTGCAGATATTACTTGTGATATTGCAGGCTCAGTACCTTCTACGCTCCGTTCCAGCACTATAACCGCACCTGTGTATGACTACAATCCCTATACAGGAACAGAGGAAAAAGCGTATTCGAGTGAACGCCATGTAACCGTTATGGCAGTCGATAACCTTCCTTGCGAGCTTCCTGCTGATGCCTCCGAGTCATTTGGCGAACAGTTGATACGGTATGTCTTTCCCGCCTTGTTGAATGAAGATGTGCATGGCATTTTGGCGCGAGCCACCGTAACCGAAAATGGCAAACTCACACCGCGTTTTGCCTACTTAGAAGATTATATTAAGGGCTAAAATGTGCGTTTGGTGTCTCTCCAAATAAGCATACGCATCAAACCAAAGTTGCTCAAAACCAATTTTTTTGATGTGTATATTCTTTTATTTTTACAAGCTAATAATCTATCAACCAATAATCTATCAACCAATAATCTATCAACCAATAATCATGAAAATACTACCCTACCTAACAGCCACATGGCTGTGTGTTTGGCTATTTTTGCCCAACAGC
>JAYTNK010000528.1:0-4224 GCA_043748375.1 Cytophagales bacterium | reverse complement strand
ATTTTAGTGAGTTTGTGATTCACTCTGTTGAAAGTTCGCCTTTAGCTACCACATTGCTTAGTTTTGCAGGCGAGCGCAAAGAAGCCGAAAATATACGCCTCTACTGGACAACCTCCAAAGAGACGGATAATCAAGGCTTTGAGTTACAAGTAAGCGCAAACAAGTTGGATTTTAATAAAATAATGTTCGTGGACAGTAAAGGCAATACCAGCTCGCCTACTTATTATGAAGTATTGACGCAAAACACGCAAGATGCCTACTATCGTTTGAAACAAGTGGCGACTAACGGAGTTTATCAATATAGCCCTATAGTTTTTGTGGCAGGCATGGCAGGCGAGTTTATAGTATATCCGAACCCTACCAAAGGCGAAATCAACTTACAATTAATAGGGATTAATCGTGAGCAGGAAAGATTGAAACTCGTGCTTACCAATTTGGAAGGCAAGGAATTAATGAAGGTTGATGACACTTGGAAAATAGCGGAAAGTCAGTTGCAACAATACTTAAACGGCTTGCAAAGCAATGGGCAATACATCTTAACGGCTACTACACGAGGTAGAGTGTATAAGAAAAAAATAGTGATGATTAGATAAGTACCTAAAAAGGTAGCCAAGATTTGGCTACCTTTTTTGTTCTTTGGCATTTTTTCTATTCTACGCGAGTTTTTTGAGTAGCAAATTAATTATTTTGCCCTTTGTGGGTAGCATCTACTACTCGAGAAGGAAAATCGCTTGAAAAAAATATTTTTTTACTACAACGTTTGCATCTATTTTTTGAAAAAAACTTGGCACGAAATTTTGATAGTACTCATTTAAGATTTAACTTTAACGAGTTAAAATAGGATATTTTGGAGGAAGCATCATTATGAGATTATTTGGCAAGTTATGGAAAAGTTTATTGATATGTGTTTTGCCCTTTGTGGGGCTGTCAGTCGGTTATGCGCAATCATACCAACTTATTAGCTACCAAACAGACCAAGGTTTGCCGAATAATATGGTAAAAGGTATCACCCAAGATACAACAGGCTTTATTTGGGTCGCCACTGATGGCGGTATCTCGCGCTTTGATGGCAAAAACTTTGTGAACTTTAAAAAAGAATTGCCCTCAAATTACACCAAAGGTTTTTTACGTACCACTCGTGGTCGCCTGCTGTGTATCAATGATGGCGGTTTAACCGAAATCCAACCCAAACAAGATGGTGCCACAATGCAATCGTTTATAGCAGGGGGGCAAGATATTAAAGATGAGAAAAAGGTTATTTACCCTAAAAATGCTGTAGAAGACTGTCAAGGGAGTATTTGGGTATCAGAAAGTACAAGTATTTTGCGTTTGGAGAAAGGACAGAGCAAACGCTACAATTTTGATGAAAAATACTTGGTAAATGACTTTACGCGCTCATTTCGCGTAGTCGAGGCAAGTTGTGGGCAAATATTTGCCACTACATTTGGCGGCTTCTTGTTTCATTTTAATGACGCAAAAAATCAATTCGACCTCATAGATATTGGTATGCGCATACATAATATAAGTGATGCGGTGATGATAGACCGTAATACGCTTTGGATTGGCGAATCGGAGGGCATTACCGAAGTAAAATTTAACTCGAATTACAAACAACAAACAGCCAAACGTGTATTAAAGATACCAGCTGTTTCTTCACTTTGTTTAGATAAACGTGGGAGTGTTTTTGTTGGTACTTGGCGAAATGGTGTATATCAAGTAACGCACGATAGCACACTACCCACAGCCACCGAAATAACAGAATCAAAAGCACACGTTATCAATCATATTTTTGTAGATGTTGAAAATAATATTTGGCTTTGCACCAATGATGGACTTGAATTTTTAAAACCGAATGCCTTCAAACGAGTAGCCGTCAGTGAGCGGAACGTATATGTGCAAGCTATTTCATATAAACCCAAACAAGCCTTACTCATATCCGAAGGAGCAACTTTGCATCAAATTGTATTTCAAAATAATAGCTATGAATCGCGTAAAGTGTATGATGCAGGAAGTAACATTTATGGTATTACACAAACAAAAGGCAAATACTATATAGGTTCAAACGACGCGAAGCTCATCACTTGGCAGAAAGGCGTGGCTACCGAAATAAGCCTCGCACAATATGGGCAAACCATCAATCAGCTTTATGCTGACCGCATGAATAATATTTGGATATGCCAATATAATCGCATTAATGGGTTGCTAAAATTAGATTCTACAGGTAAATACACGCTCTACAGCAAAGCAGAAGGTTTAAACTCGCCTATTTATGCTGTTACAGAAGCACCCGATGGCACATTATACGCCGCAGGCGAGGGCAATGATTTTTTATATCGTTGGAATACCTCTAAACGTATTTTTGAAAATATTAGTCTGCCTATACCTGTTCAATCCAATACCCCTGTACGCGTAAAAGATGTTTTTGTAGAGGAAAATGGCAATATTTGGCTCGCCACTAATTTGGGCTTATGGTTACAAAAAGGGGCAAAACTCAACCTTGTTAATCTTGGTAAACGTTTTGCGCAAGTGGATATGAACTCTGTCGTAAAAGACAAAGAAGATAATATTTGGATAGGGTCCGAATTAGGGCTTATCAAATATAAAAATGAACAAGTGGTAGTGTTTGAAAAAGTGAATGGCTTGTCCAATGTAAACATCAGCCCGCGTGGTATTTTGCATACGGATAATGGGCAAATATTTGTGGCTACTACCAACGGTTTTAATTACTCTATAGAAAAACTTGGTTCTATAGAATCCACACCACCCCCTGTATTTTTAAGTGTGAAAATCAATAATCAACGTACTCCCATAGAAAAAGAAAATATATACGAAGGGGGCGTTACATTTCAAGTGGACTTTGTTTCTTTCACTTATCCCAATCAGCCCGTTTTGTATCAATACCGCTTAAAAGGCATCTCGCAAGGAGATGACTGGATTGACCTTGGCACGCAAAACCAAATTACACAGCCGCGTATGCCTGCGGGTACTTATATGCTTGAAGTACGCGCCAAACAACAAGGCAATCATACATGGAGCAACGCAGTTGTGCTTACTTTCCAAGTAAATAAGTTATGGTATTTGACTTACTTTGCTATATTTGCCTATGTCGTATTAGGAGGGCTACTGATATGGATAAGTGTAAGCTTGTACACTTATCGCTTGAAACAACAAAAAATGGTGCTATTCAAAAGAATCCGCCTCGCCACTAAAGAAATAGAAGAACGCGCTCAACACTTGCACGAAGCAAACACGCTTTTATATACGCAAAAAGAAGAGATACAACAACAAAAAGAAAGTATGGAAGAGCAGAAAAATCTGCTCGAAAACACCTATAAAATCATACAACTGAAAAACAGCAAAATAACCGATAGTATCCGCTATGCACGCACCATTCAAACAGCGGTCTTGCCCGAAGAGCGTACATTGGCAAACACTTTCAGAGAACATTTTGTACTGTATAGACCAAAAGATGTGGTTTCAGGTGATTTTTATTGGTTGCTCTCTTACCAAAATCGCCAATATATTGCTGTGGTAGATTGTACAGGGCATGGCGTGCCTGGCGCGTTTATGAGCATGATAGGGCACACGTTGCTGTATCGTATTATCAAATTGAAAGGTATTTCCAGTCCATCGCAAATCCTTTCTATGTTGCACAATGAAGTGCGGGTAGTGCTTCGTCAACGTCATACAACCAATGTAGATGGCATGGATGTGTGTCTATGTGTAATTGAGAAAAAAGACACGAATGTTGATTTATCGCCCCACAAAATAACTTTCTCAGGCGCAAAACTACCCCTCTATTATGTAGCTAATAACTCCTTAGAAATATTACAAGAAGATAGACGCTCAATAGGTGGCATTCAAAGTATGTCGCGTAGTTTTACAAATAAGGAAATCATCTTACAAGCAGGCGATATGTTGTACCTCCGCAGTGATGGTATTGTTGACCAAAATAATGTAAAACGCAAGAAATTTGGTGAAAATCAATTTAGTAGTCTTATAGAAAAAAATGCGCACCTTTCTATGATAGAGCAACGCAAAACAATGGAAGAAGCATTGGACAAACATCAAGAAGGTACTGAACAACGAGATGACATTACGGTTTTAGGAATTAAGCTATAGGGCTTGTTTAGTTGAACTGTATCTGTTGTTAAAAAACGTCTTTTGGGTTGTAATTTCGTTAGATTTTTCGTTGTAGCGACCTGCTACGACTGCAAAATCTGC
>JAYTNK010000527.1:0-6217 GCA_043748375.1 Cytophagales bacterium | reverse complement strand
GCAGATTTTGCAGTCGTAGCAGGTCGCTACAACGAAAAATCTAACGAAATTACAACCCAAAAGACGTTTTTTAACAACAGATACAGTTCAACTAAACAATCCCACTAACAACTTGTGCAAATTGGATATTAGACTTCTTGCGAAAGTGTTTTTTAGCAGCCTCACACCCCGCCCGCTATCCATTTTGAGAGAGGGAAAAGGTACTTTCGCAGGAAGTCTATTTGCTAAATACAAAAAAATGCGCTACTTTTGAGGCAAAATTAAAAAAACTAAAAATAAGATAAAATGGAGTGGCTCGTTACCCTACTACAAATGTTGCTTCCTGCCTCGATGGTATTGTATGCCATGTACCTTACTTTCCGCTCTTTTGCACAAAAAGAAATCAAACAATTAGAATATGAGCGCGACATTCGCCTTGCCCAAACTCAAGAGCGCAAAATAGAACTCGCACTGCGCAATCAAGCCGAAACCTTGCCTACCCGCTTACAAGCATACGAACGCATGATTTTATTTCTTGAGCGCATATCGCCACCACAACTTATTTCGCGCTTGAATCAGCCTGACATTCCTGTCGCTGTCTTGCATTATTTACTGCTACAAGAAATACGCAATGAGTACGGGCATAATGTTTCCCAACAAATGTATATGTCGAATGAAGCATGGGAAATGATTAAAAAGGCATTGGAAGAAATAGCTGTACTTATCAATAAATCAGCCGTTGGACTTGATGAGGAAGAGCCTGCTATGGAATTGGCAAAACGTATCTTGCATAATGCACGTGAATTTGGTATAAATCCCAGTTTAGAAGCCCTTGAGTTTTTGAAAGAAGAAGTTAGGCAAACATTTTTTTAGTAAGTTTTCTTTTTGAGTACAAATTACCTGTTTTTACTTTGTTAGTGGTATGCTAATACTCAAAAAAACGTACATTTTTAGAATAGCCATACATGAACTTAGACAACTCGCCTGCGTTTTTCAAGCAACTCTATCAATTTGAGGAGGTGTATCAAATACCTGAAGCAAACGACTTTGCGATATGGATTTTGGTCGATTACCCTACCGAAAAACTCATGCCTGCCCTCACGCTTGCCTTCTTGCACAAAATATTGGTGGTAGTAGGGCTAAAAACACAGGATTTTCATATTACCAATATAAGTTCACAAGAGGTTTGGGAAAACTACAGTCTTGCCTGCCCTATAGCCTATAGGCAAGTTTGGGGATTTGGCGAAGCCATGAAAGCAGTGTTCCCAAACCTAAGTTTATTGCCCTACGCACCACAAGAGATAGACCATACCACCTACTTATTATCAGAAAGCCTTGAGATAGTGCAGTCTGACACACAACGAAAAACACATCTTTGGCAATCTTTACAAAAATTAGCTTAACCCTCTAAAGTAAAAAAGAGCATAATTGTTGTGCCTTTGCCTATCTGCGAATAGATTTCAAACACAATCTCGTGAGCTTCTATAATACGTTTTGTAAGGGGTAGCCCTAAACCTGTGCCGTTTATATTGCCTCGCGTATTAGTGCCTCTGTAAAAAGGTTCAAAGATATTTTCCAAATCTTCGGAACTGATGCCAATACCATAATCTTGTATCTTGAAGCAAAACTGTTGGGGTGTATAACGCAAGGTGATGTCGGCAGGCAAGTTATTACCATATTTTACAATATTTTCCATAAGATTGTGGAATGCCATTTTGAGCCAGCCACGATTGCCACAAAAAATAAGTGTTTCCATATCTTCAGGCATCGTTTCAAGATGTATCCGCCAATAATGCGTAGGAAATTCACGCTTAATATTGTCAAACACCTCCCAAATCACTTCATCTATGCGCAAAACTTCTACAGAAGGCACTTCTTTGCTATTGCCTAATTGGGCGAATAGCAATAAGTCATTGATAATTTCGCGTGCTTGCAAAAGAGTTTGCTGTACTGATTGCAGGGTTTGTTGATAGATTTCAATGCTACGTGTACGCGAGAGTGCCACTTCCACTTCACCCAACATAATAGCTATAGGGGTGCGTAATTCGTGAGAGGCTTGGCTAACAAATAGTTTTTGAGATTTAAAAGTGCTTTCCATTCGCTCTAATAATTGATTGAATGTAATCACCAATTCGCCTATTTCATCGCGATAGGTGGGCATTTCTAAGCGTTGATCAAGCTGGTCGGCTTGTATGCTTTGCACTTCTTCCACAATATTTTGGATATGTTGCAAGCCTTTTTTGATGAGAAATCGTCCTAAAAAAAACATGAAGAACAAACTCAATAAATAGCAAACGACTAGAATAATCGCGAGCCATTGCAGTCGCCTATTGCCATACAAATCATAGCCTGTAACGGCTACCCAAGTTTCACCTTGTTTGTTTTGGTATAGCATGGCGTAAGTTTGCTGATTTTCGGCATCAATCGCGTAGTAGCTTTTTTCTTTTTTGAGTCGTTTTAAATCTATGCTGACTACTTTTTTATAGGGATGATTATTTTCTACCAATACTTCGCGGTGCGCTTTATCGTATAGACGGACTACTTCGTAAGGCAGGCGTTGCACATAACGTTGCTCAAGACGTTCAAAATCGGCAGGTTGTAGCTCGTCTTTCTCCCAATAAAAATAGGCGACTATCTTAGCCCGTTCTTCTAATCGGTTGAAAAAATCTTGTCTAACGCTCAAAAAATCTAGCACATACACTACGCTTAAGATGATAAACAACGCAAGTGCCATCAAAAAGGTGAATTGCCAAGCAAGTTTAGTACGAAGGCGCATGAGCTATAAGATTATTTGATACTTAGAAAGTTATGGCGGGGAAACATTTTGATGCCCTCATCAAATAATTTCGTATAAATTTTAGAAGAATCAAAATGTACAGCATTTTGTAAATAGAAGCATATTATGTATTTTTGTGTTTGAGCATACAACCCTGCCCAATATACTTAAGTTATGACTCATTTATCAAAACGCAAGTATAGGTATATTTATAAACTTATGCAAATGTTTTATAAACACCTTCTTTTAAAATGTGTGTTTGCTTTTTTACTTTTTCCTCTTAACTTGCCTGCCCAACAACCCTATATGTGGCATATCACTGACGAGGAAGGGTTGCCGAGCATGACCGTTTACCATGTTATACAAGACACACGCGGTTTTATGTGGTTTGGCACAGAAGTAGGCGTGTGCCGATTTGATGGACGCACTTTCAAAAGATACCCTGCACCATCTGCAAAAGCTCGTTCTGGTACTTCGCTTTCAGAGGACAAATATGGTAATATTTGGTTTCGAAATTTTGCGAAGCAACTGTTTAAAATAGAAAAAGAGCGTGTGGTAGAACTTAAAATACCCGAAGAATCAAACAATCTGCTTGCCTACCTCCATACTACACAAGACAGCGTAATGGTGATGGATTGGAATTATACTTATATCTCGCATACCAAACATACAAACTGGCGAAAAATTGCTACGCCAAACGTAGAAATGAATTGGGAAATGTATAACACCAAAGATAACAATCTCTTTTTGCTTACAGAGGCGGGTATTTTCACATACAAAAATGGTTTTTTTAAACTATTTGACAAAACGGAAAGTCCCAAACGCTTTTTTGCCAAAAATAAAAAAACATTCACTTTTCAAGATGAATTAAATCGCCTTGTGTGTTGGGAAAACGGTAAAAAAACAATCCTTCCCTACGTTTTTGAGGCGCTCAAAAAGCAAATTATCCACTCTTTTTATATCGACAATCAAAATAATTTTTGGTTTAGTACAGCCACAGGATTGTTTGGTTATGATAAGGCAGGCAAGCCGTTATTTGCAGGCAAGCCGTTGTTGCCCAACATTGATGTTTCTCACATCTTGCAAGACCGCGAAGGTAGCTACTGGATTTCTACCTTAAAAGATGGCGTTTATGTCATGCCTAATTTGTATGTACACATTTATAATACGCAAAATAGCAACTTGCCTGCCGATGCAGTAAACTGCTTAAGCGAGCAAAACGCCCATCTCTTATTGGGTTTTAATAATGGTACGGTAGGCAAGTTCTCGGTGCAAAAAGGCATTACACATTTATACGAAACGGGAGGCAAGCAACAAGTAGAGGCTCTTTATTATCATACCAAACACCAAAAACTATACGTGAGCGCAGGCAAGATGTTGATTTTTGAACCCGACAACCCACAAAGCATCTATAGTTATCAAATAGGTGCAGTCAAAAAAATAGCGTGGCTGAACGACCAAGACATGATATTTGCAGCAGGTGCTGACGCACGCATTGTACGTACAAAACCAACTTGGGGAACGCCCATTTCTACCCAAAATGTTTGGCATCAATCATTTGAAAAAGATGCGTTCAACCAAAATATATACTCACTTATCATCAATCGAAAACGCAATCGAAGCGTTTGGGTAAATGAAGCTAAACAAGTTTTTTGGCTTGCCTCCATTGACGGGCTTATGATGTGTGAAGCGGGAAAACCCATGCGCGAAGTGCGCGATACCAAAAACAAATCTATTTATGCCATTAGTTTTACAGAAAGTATAGACGGCACGCTTTGGGTAGGCACTATAGAACAGGGTTTGTATGCCATCAAAAACAATAAAGTTGTCCAGCATTTTACACAAGAAAATGGTTTGGCGGGTAACTTTTGTAGAGGATTGTGGGCTGATGGATACATCATTTGGGTAAATACAGGCAAGGGCATTCAACGTTATGATATAAAAACAGGTGAAATAACTCACTTCAATCGACATGATGGCTTGCATACCTACGACATTTCCGATATACACATCCTTCATGATACTTTGTGGGTGGCTACGCCAAAAGGCTTGCTGATAGTACACACCGACAGCCTGAAGCGTAATCTTACGCCGCCTTTAATTTATATTCAAGCCTTCAAAGTTTTTGAAATCGAACAGAAACAAAACGACAATTATACGCTTACCCACGATAAAAATAATGTCAAAATAGAATTTCAAGGTTTAGCATACCGAAGCAGAGGCGAATTTAAGTATAAGTACCGTATGCTTGGTCTGGATTCGACTTGGATTTTTACGGATAACACCAATAATTTTGCACGATACCCCTCCTTGCCTACAGGTGTGTATGAATTTCAAGTAAAAGCCGTAAACGAAGATGGTATAGAAAGTGAAGGCATGGCAATCATTCAAATTATTATCTTGCCTCCTTGGTGGCAGACGTGGTGGGCGAGCTTATTGTGGCTTTCTATGTTGGTGGGAAGTTTGTGGCTTATCTTTTGGTGGCGGTTGAGACGCGTTCAAGCCCGAAATCACATAGAACAAGCCTTGCGAAGCTCCCAATTAGCTACATTGAAAGTGCAAATGAACCCGCATTTTATATTCAACGCTCTTAATTCTATCCAAGAATTTATTTGGCTTAATGAAAAACGCCTTGCCAATCAATATCTTGGCAAATTTGCTGACCTCATGCGCCTTACATTGGATATGTCGAATGAAAGTTATGTAAGCCTGCATGATGAAATCAAAGTATTGAACTTGTACCTTGAGTTGGAAGGGGTGAGGTTTGAAAATCTTGCCTACCAATTTACCGTAAATGAAAACATAGACACAAACAATATCTATATCCCTTCTATGCTTATACAACCATACGTGGAAAATGCCATCAAACATGGCTTATTGCATTTGCAAGAACAGCGCAATTTGAGTATATCCATGAGCCAAAACGAAGCAGGTGATATGATTTTTTGTACTATACAAGACAATGGAATAGGCAGAAAGCGGTCGAATGAAATTCAAAATGCACACCCACGTAAACACAAATCATTCGCTTTGAGTGCTACCCAAAAACGATTAGAGTTGTTAAACTATGGACACAAAAAAAGTATCTCGGTTCGAATTATAGACCTCGCAAATGAAAATGGAAAAGCTCTCGGTACAAAAGTAGAGCTTCAAATACCTATACAAGCGTAAAAACACTTTCCGTATTATGCCGTTGTTTGTTGGAACACAAATAACGGCTAAGTGCGGAAAATGCTCATTGTTATTCCGTCTGCCCAACTTGCACAAAACCCAATGTTAGTGGTAGTTTTGATTTTTACGTAAGTATTCTACGAAATTTTTCAAATATTCTCCTTCAATATGGTCTGCATAATCTAAATATTTTTTCATAATTCTTTTGTCCTTTACATATGTATCTATCATATTCAAACAACCAATCTTATAATGCTCCACGTTTATATATCCCCAACTATTCGTAATCAG
>JAYTNK010000526.1:0-8245 GCA_043748375.1 Cytophagales bacterium | reverse complement strand
GATTGAGTTTAAAGCAAATCATACCTTTGAGCAGGTATTGGTAGAAGGCGAGCTAAAATATAGTGTCAAATGGGAAGTGAAAAATAGTGGCACGCAAGTAGCCCTGCAATGGCTCAAAAATACAGCTGACAAAAATCCGCAACGCGAAACCTGTCAAATTATACAACTTGAAGCAAAAAAGTTAGTATTGGAAAGCAAAGATAAAAAGGCAAAACGACTTACTTTTGTGCCTTACAAAGCACAGATATCAAAAAAAATACCTGCTCTCAAAACGCCCAAAGATTCATGAAAGAAGTTGTTATCATTGGATACGCAGGACATGGCTTTGTCGTATGTGATATTTTGCAGGCAGGCAAGCGTGTTGTAGTTGCATATTGCGACCATGTGTCAAAGGAAATAAACCCTTATAAATTACCTTATTGGGGCGAAGAGGCAAGCCCAGAAAACTTATTGCGTCTGCCCTATTATGATTATTTTGTGGCAGTAGGCGATAATGGCATTAGGCGCAAGATTACACAATATCTCGCCTCCCTTTTGCACTTGCCTACCCAAGCCATTCATCCGTCAGCCCTTATCGCAAGCCACACCTATATAGCTGAAGGCGTAATGTTGGGTGCAAATTGTGTGATAAATCCTTTAGCAACTATTGGTTTGGGGACTATTTGCAATACGGGTTGTATAATCGAACACGAATGTAAAGTAGGCAATTTTTGTCATATCGCTCCTTCAGCCGTTTTGTGCGGTAATGTGAGCGTAGGCGATGGCTCTTTTATTGGGGCAAATGCTGTAGTAAAGCCAAATATTCGGATTGGTCGCCATGTAACTGTAGGCGCGGGCGCAGTCGTGTTGAGCGACATACCCGACCATGCTGTGGTTATAGGTAATCCTGCTCGAATACGGTAGTGCAACTTATATTTCGATAAAATTATGTACCTTTGTGCCATAAAACCAAAGCTAATATGTTCAACCGTTTCATTTTTGTTTTAGTGTCTTTTTTTTTAGTAGGTAGGCAAGTTTGTTTTGCGCAATTCAGCCTTACGCCAAACCACACTACTTACAAAACCCCTATCTTGCCTACCAATGCAGGCGAGAAAGATACACCTTTAACCCTCCCCTTTTTTGATGATTTCTCTACCTATACAGGAAGCCCCAATAAAAACCTTTGGCTTGTTCCAAGTGGAGCTTTTGTAAACCAAAGTTTTGGGAATAAGCCCGTTAGTGTAGGCGTAGTTACGTTTGATGGACTGAAGGCAGATGGTAGCCCATATAGCTTCTCAAATGAAGTGGTAGATGCGGTGGGTATAGGCGATAGTCTTGCCTCTAAGCCCATTGATTTATCAGGCAAAACCTTGTCTGACGCGTTGTATTTGAGCTTTTATTGGCAACAAGAAGGCTTTGGTGAACGCCCAGATGCCAGCGACTCTATTTACGTGGAATTTTTAGACAATACCAACCAATGGCGGTATGTTTGGGGGCAAAGAGGAGGAAAACCTACAGAAAATTTTAAAGCCACCTTGATAGCCGTAAAAGAAACGCGTTATTTTCATAATAAGTTTCAGTTTAGAATTTCAGCTTACGGTCGATTGTCGGGTATGTATGACGCATGGCATTTGGATTATATTTACTTAAACCAAAACAGAACCGCTATCGATACACTCGTGGAAGAAATAACGGCTTCGCACATGACCAATTTCTTCTTGAAAAAACATACCGCGATGCCTCTTAAACAATATTTTGCCAATCCTACACAAGAAACTTCAGAGAACTTGCAAGGTAAAATAAACAATTTGAGTGGTTCAGGATTTGATGTAGTGAGCTATAAAGCTATCTTAGAAGATACTTTAACCAAGACGGTTTTAGCCGATTTAGGTACTATTTCACCTTTTATTTTTGGAGGTACACAACAACAATTTGCCGTTAGTCGTCCTATCCCCCCCAACGTATTGGCTGTTAGCACAACGCCGTTGGCAATAAGAAGCAAATTCATGCTTATTACAGGCGATGGCGCAAGTACTATTCCACCCATCGACCTTCGCAGAAACGATACGCTTACGTGCTTGAATATCTTGAGCGACTACCTCGCCTATGATGACGGCTCGGCAGAATATGGCGCAGGTATAAACCAACGCTTCGGAAAAGTAGCCGTTAAATTTAAACTGAATGTAGCTGATACGCTTACCGACATACGTTTTCACCTTACAAAATTTGAAAAAGATTTGGCAGGACAGACCTTTAACTTAATTATTTGGAAGCATTTAGCCATACCACCTTTGGCAAAAGATTCGGTTATTTACAAATTGGTAGTTCCGATTCGATACTCAAGCAAACGCGATGAAGTATTGAGCGCGGAAGCAGTTAGAAGACAAGTCCAACCTACGTTTAAGTTTCCACTTATCCCGTTGCCCGCAGGCGAGTTTTATATAGGCTGGGAGCAGACCAATAACGACCGTGTTACGCTGGGTTATGACCGCAACACAAATACTACCGCTGACATTTTTTTTAATGTAGGTAATGAATGGAATAATTGGACTCCTGAACCTGAAGAAACGGGTAGTTTGGTTTTGCGCCCTGTGTTTTCTGATGACTACCTTACCGCAAGCGAGCCAATCGCAGCGAAAACACCTTTTCGCTTATTTCCAAATCCTGTGGAGGCTGTTTTGTACATAGAGGGCAACTTGCCTGCCAAAATAGATATAATAGATTTGCAAGGGCGCGTAAGGCTTACACAGCAGGCAAGGCAGGGCGAAACGCGCTTGGCTATTTCGGTGGAAACCTTGCCTGCAGGCTTCTATTTGTTGCGTGGCACGCTCTCGAATGGCAAAAGTTATATACAAAAATTTGTGGTGCAGAAATAAGGCACGAAGGTAAGGGTTTGCTATTTCCCTCTGGTCATATTAAAAAAATAACAATTTTTGATTACTGGACATTTTCTAAGGATAGCCACCTTTAAGTAATACATTCAAAAATATCCAATAATAAATAATAATTTATTAATGCTCTAAATTTATGAAAAAAAACATAATTACAGTATTATTTGTACTGTTTGTAGTATTTAATAATACTATAGTAGCTCAAAAAAAAGCAAAAAGTATAAGCACTTTTGTTATTCAAAATAATTTAAACTATGAAATTAGCGAAACTAAAGTAATAGCTGATAGCTTGTATGTATTATTTGTAAACCCCAATGAAGATGGTAAATGTGGCTATTTAGATAATAAAATCAATGTTTATAGCTTGAATAATCAACAATTGTGTTATGCTAATGCTCCACAATATTACAGCACTGAGAAAAAAAACTATGTGAACTCAAAAGCTACAGTCTTTACTGTTTCAAAAAAAGGGTTTGTGTTAAGTTCGGGGCGAAACCAACTCTTGACAGACACTAAAGGCAATCAAAAAACATTCAGCGTTTGGCATAATCAAATAGAACATTATAAAATAGTTCGAGATTATACTGCTTACCCTATTTTGCAAATATATGACAACAAACTGCTTGTAAGTGTTATAGCTTACCACAAAGAAGACAAAAAAAGTTATAGTTTATTGGCACTTTATAATATCCCCGAAATACAAGAAAAATTAGACTCTGTATATAAAATCCTGCCTAATTATTTGATAGGAGAAGAGGTAAAAACACCTTTCAAAACAGATTTGTATGATTCGTTCAACAAAACTTATACGGCTGTTAGTCAAAAGAATAAGCTAATTTTTGTAGCTAACGATGGAAACGGTTTAATAAGCGTATATGAAAATGGCAAATTTAAAACTACTTGGGGAGAATTACAAAAAAACCTTAAACCATTTAAACCGTTAACAAACGACACGATAATAACTGAAAACAAAGCCAATAAAAACTATCAATATACTAAAATAAATAAAAAAAGACAGTATGAATTTGAGTATTGCGCTTATCGAGATATGGTTTTTGACGATACGCATGAATTACTATATCGAGTGTATTATTTACCCGTTAAAAAAACACCTAATCTTCAAAATTTACCTATAGAAGTAGTATATGAAAAACTACTTGAAATAGACAATAAACGAGTGGCATATTTGCAAATATTTGACAAAACAGGTAAAAAATTATTGGACACTAAAATTCAATCAAATAGTCTATTAGCAGGTGTTTCTGGTGATTTTGTTTATTTCAGACAAAATGTTTCTGACAAATTAGGAGATTTCAAATTTTATAAATACAAATTAAAAAATATATTTTAACCTTTTTAGGCGTAGTATTTACTATAACCAAAGACATTCTACCCTTCGCCACACTCGTTAGGTAGGCAAGACCAATTTCGCTTTCTCTTTGGCTACGCCTATTTTGGCTATAGAACCGGTATTAAATTTAAGTTTATCACTTTCCAAACCATCACTAAATATAATACCTGTTTTGGGCATCAACGACTCAATAACCAATTCTTTTTGAGGTGTAATAATACCTGCATTGATAGTTATTTGTGAGGTTTTGCTTAAGAAAGGCTCTCTTACGACGAATACAAGGCTGTCATTATCTCGTGTGATAGCGGGGTTTTGGCAAACTTGCCCTGTGCCGAAGATACGATTCATACCATTTGCCATGTTGAACAATGAGCTTAACCAGCCTGTCGCGCCCGCACCTGTAGAAATAATAATACCACTTGAAGAGTGGGTTTCTGTTTCACCATCAAAAGTAAGCAGATAACGCGCAGAAGTGTGGGAAACCGTACCCACAAAAAAATCATTAAAGGCTAATAGTCGTTGCCCATCATTCATCAAAACGTCTGCCATAGTTGCCATTTGGTATTTATAGCGGTTTTGAATTACCTGTAGAAAGGCGCGTTCAAACGTTTGGACAGTAAACGGCAAGAGTACCCCATCGAAGCGTGTAGGGTCGGGATTTATGGCAATGATAGGCAACTGATTGGTGTATTTAGCGGTATTGGCGACTAAACCATCTTGCCCAATAACAATGATGATGTCATTTTCTGAGAATATGAATGATGGCAAAAAACTACTTTCAACAATTTTTATTTTAAGGTGTTTCGCTGCTATATTTTGTATAGCTTCAAGAATGAGATAATATTGTTTGTGGTCGTCTTCAAAGTCAGAAAATTCGCCTGAGCCTTTATCCCATTTTCGTTTTTCTCGATTGTCTTTGAGGCTTCTTTTGCTTTCTTCGTTTAAGAAATCGGCTTGCACCTCAATATTAGCGCGTTGTTGCTTCATCATGAAGTGCGCTTGCTCGCTTGTGTTATATTGCTCGCTTAATTGTTCGAAGCGGGTTTTGCTTTTTACGATAATGGCTTTTTCAAACTTGCTCATAGCTATTGTGGGGTTTTCTGTATTTCAAATAGACTTCCTGCGAAAGTACCTTTTCCCTCTCTCAAAATGGAGAGAGGACAGGGTGTGAGGCTTCTAAAAAACACTTTCGCAAGAAGTCTATTAAAAAAAGTGCCTTATCAAAAGAAAACTCACACAAAAAACCAGCTAAATAGCAATGATAAATCGCTTTTCGTGCTTTTTAGTGTACAACTAATAACGTGTTGATGGGCAGGCAATGGTTGATTTTTGTGCCAAACGAACGTCTGTGGCACTCCTCCAAAAGCCAGCATTTGGCGTGCATGATCCATGTATGTAATAAAATGCGCACACAAAATATTATCCAGTTCGCTTAAAAGAGCGATAGGCATTTCCTTGTTTTGCATGAGGTTGGCTATTTGTTGCATTTGTGCATCTGTGCATATAAGCCAACTACTTGCCTGCCAATCGCCTTGCACCTCTGTAACAAATATGTGGGCGTTTTCGGGTATATGGCACATTTCAGTTATTGCCTCTACTACTTCTATAGGTTCGTTGAGCCATACGGAAAAAGCCTCAGCACTTGCTTTTAAGGCGTTTTTAGTTATTTTATCAAATAATTTATCTTGTGGTATGTTTTGGGTGTTTTTGTGAGGATTCTTCTTTGTTTCAAAAAAAAAACTAAGCCATTGACGTATATCAAGTGTAAGGGCAATACGTCCATTTCCCAAAATACTTGCACCACTTACAAGGCGAAGCGTGTGCAAAGGAGGCGCGAGTGGCTTTTCAAAAATTTCTTTCTGTTGAAGCAATTTATCAGCTAAGATGCCTACTTCTTGCCCTCTTTCGCGCAAGCGGATTACGAGAAAAGGCGTGTTGGGGGGGTGATTTTCTACAAATACCTTAGCCGTGCCTTGTTGTAAAATTTGCGCAGGAAACAATATTGGCAACGCTAAGTTGCCTTTTTTTACCCAATAGCTATTGCCAATTTGCTGTAAATCAGCACGTTGATAGGCTACAATATCTACCACATAATCTATCGGAATTGCCCAAGTGATACGGACTGCCTCAAACAGTAATACGGGTTTTAATGCGATAGAAGACGGCAATTCTAAGGAGAAGGTTGAACCCTTGCCTACCTCTGTAGTGAGCGATACACAACCGCCGATAGCCTCTACAGATTTTTTTACTACATCAAGCCCAATACCGCGCCCTGAAATTTCAGAAACGGACTCGACACTCGAAAATCCTGCTAAGAACACACACTGCAAGGCTTGTTCATCAGTCATTTTTGAAGCACTTTCTACAGTCATCAGCCCTTTTCTGACCACTGCCTCGCGTAGATAGGCAGGCGAGATGCCCCGTCCATCGTCTGTTATGTCAATTTGCACTCTATCTCTATAGCCAGACGCACGCAATACGAGCTTGCCTGCTGCTGGTTTGCTTGCATGCTGTCGGTCTTGGGGTAGTTCTATGCCATGACTGATAGCATTTCGGATAAGATGCACTAAGCTTTCGGTGAGGATAGGCAAAATTTTGCGATCAATTTCGCTGTCATTACCTTCCAATACCAGCTCAACCTGCTTTTTTTCTGCTTGTGCCGTATCGCGCACCAAGCGGTAAAATTTTTGCCACAAATCTTGTACTTGTACAAGGCGAGTGTGCAGTACAGCATGATGCAATTCATTCGTAAGGCGCGTAAGGCGTGTAAGTTCTTTATTCAATACACCTCCTGCGAGTCTATCATTTTCAATACTTAGCTCGCCTACCAAATCGAGCAGATAATCTAATTTTCGAGTAGCCACGCTGATAGTTTCCGATACTTGAATGAGCGTATTGGTTTGTTCTATAGGCATAAAAGCGTTTACCTCTTCGTTATTTGGCGTGGTTGGGTAGGCAAGGGCAATATTTCGTTGCAATACTTCCAAGCGCGTCAGCATTCCGCGTGTAATGAGCGGTTTCTCGGCTTTCCAAGCTATCAATACGTCTCCTATTTTATCATTGGCGCGTAGCAACTCATTGGTTATATCGGTAGAAAGTACGTGCGGGTTTTTCTGTAAACTCGCTAAGATATCCTCAACTACATGGACGAGGTTGGCTAAAGGCGTAATGCCTACGGCAGTTGCATTGCCCTTGAGGGTATGCAAGTGCCTGAACGCTTCTGCCAATAACTCACCCGACTTTTCGGGCTGTTTCTCAAGGGTAGTTAATATCCGATCGAGAGCATCTTTAATTTCTACCGCTTCAGCAAAAAAAACATCACGTAGTTCTCCGTTTTCCATTTATAGCTTCATTGCAATATTTTCACCTATTTCAGAGAGGTCAAGGTCATTAAAATTGCCTGAACTCATCATAAGTAGGTTTTTGTTATGCCAAGAAAGGCTTAAAAGATGTGCTTTTAGAGCTTCACTATCATCAAACACAAGTAAATTATCATGATCGAAGGCTTTTTTTATTTCTTCATGTGAAAGCATCGGCATTTGCTTGAGGGCTAAGGCTTTGGGATTGAAGTAGATAATGGCTTGGTCAGCAGTATTCAGTGTGTCGTTGTATTGGGGAAGGAAGGCTTGATTCACGCTACTAAACGTATGCAATTCTAAACAAGCTATCAATTTCCGCTCTACATATTGGCGTTTTACGGCTGTAGTAGTCGCAAGTACTTTAGAGGGCGCATGTGCGTAATCTTTAAACATCACAAAGTTAGCCTTTTCTACTACTCGCTCCAAACGCTTTGATGCCCCTTTGAATGAGCCAATCGCCTTGTAAAATGGTTCTTCATCAATACCAATGCGGTCGCAAACTATCTTAGCGGCACTCACATTCTTCAGGTTGTGGTCGCCAAAGAAATCAACCCGTACGCGTTCTTTCTTGCCTACCGACAGATACGTAACACCATCAATTATTTTATGTGGGTGCGCTTGGTAGCCGATTTGAATAGCATCGGGACGGTCTTTTGCACCAATAA
>JAYTNK010000525.1:0-22046 GCA_043748375.1 Cytophagales bacterium | reverse complement strand
GCTGTTGTCATTTTGAGCGTAGCGAAAAATCTCGTTTACAGTAGGCGTATCGTTGTTTAAAGTCGAGATTCCTCACTTCGTTCGGAATGACAAAACATTACATTTTTAATACTACCCAAAAAGAAAACACACAAAAACATATAATATGGAGTCTTTTATCGCCTCGTTACACCAAATAGAAACCGAACTCAAAAAAAGATGGGCATTCCCGTATCATTGGCACAAAAAACAAGACAATAAATCAGATAAATTAAGCTATTTTATATATGATTTTTTGTACTTTGAAGATTTGTTAGCGGTGGCGGAAAAACATTTGGCGGGTAGGCAAGATTACGAAACTATGCATGCTTATACACTCAATCGCTGGTATAATTACTGGTCGGCTGTTGCGGTAGAAAAGATATTGAATGGGTTTCATGGCTTTGAGCCACATCATGACCAAAAACACCCCACGATAGATTTTTATCTGAACGGTGTCCCTTTCGACCACAAAAGCACTGTTTTTCCTTTCAAATATCCTGAAAGTCAAGCCTTTGCTGAACAAAATCCTACGCATTTAATTCATTGGCTATATGAAGCGCAAAGCCAAGAACAGCGTTTGCATCATGAGAACCGCTTGTTTTTGGTTTTTCATGATGCAAACGGCTTTCATTGGAAACTAAAAGCTGAAATCATATTGATAGCCGAAACATTGATAACGTATGTAACAGACTTTAATATGGGGCAACTCAAGCAAGTCGCGATAAATGACGGCTTGGTTTGGAGCGATTTAGTTTGGGTAAAAAAATAGGGGGTGAACAATTATAAATTTTTTGAGTAGCTAAAACAAAAAAAGTTTTTGCTACTCAAAAAGACAGCTTACGAATATTTAGCTTGCTTTACTTAGCTTTTCTAGTAGCGAGCATAAGGTTGGAACTACCTTCGCGGTATTGGTAGCCAATGCCAAAAGGCAGAGGGCGTACTTGTGCTGGTGTTTGATAAGCCACTTTCATATCATTTTGCCAGCGACCAGAAAACAAAGGGATAGGCCCTGCATAAACACCATAGAATAGCAAATCCCATTGGTTTTTGCCTGTAGTGAAGTTTGCCAAAGGCATACCCGAATCGTCTTGCAACACATATTGCGATTGGTCTAAAATCATATTGCGAATGGTGCTAAATGAGCCATTATACATAAGATAAGAGGCTGATTTTAAGTAGGTTGCTGTGATGTCAAGGCTTTCAATATACCCTTTCAAATCGGCACGTTTAGGAAGTCCACCCAATAAACTGTATGCTTCATCGCCTAAGTTTACGGCAAAATAATAGATGGTTTTCTGCTCGTCTGGATTGCTTTCACGCCTATAGGTGATTTTAGTACCATAATACGCACCTTGTGTGGTTACAGCACTTGCATTGATGATTTTCCCTTCTGCACTAATGGCTACTTTTTCATATTTCAAGATACGGTGATTGGTACGTTCTATGAAAAACATTAAAACAGGCAAAGTGCCATCAATATCCATCGTTACGCGCTTGTTGAAGTCGTTTGCCATGTGTAATGTTTGGAAAAAGCTATATTGCAAAATACTAATAAGCGATTGGCGAATGCCGTTAAAGTAAGCGGGAATCGCTCCTTTTTTATTGATATTATCAAAATCAGGGAGTGAACCGATAGGCTCTAAGCCCATCATGACGATTTCATCAAACTCAGGGAAGAATGTTGTCGCGTGCAAAAAGTCTGCTCCTGCAAAAGGATAAAACAATGTGCCACCTTTTTGGTTGATATGTTTAAGCTCCTTGCCTGCCCATTGTTGCATTTTAGGAAGTTTTGCTTCCATGCTCTGCCATTGCGATTTTGTATTTTGCGCATACGACTTCCAAGCCTCATTGCTTTCATAAGAGGCTAAAGCAGTGCCTTCTTCGCCTTCTAGTCCCGAAATGAAGCGGGCTATGTCGTTGTACTTGCGGTCAGCAGTAACGCGGGGCGGTTTTTGCCGTTTTATTCTTGGCTTGCCTTTCTCTTCTTTTTCGGCAATTTGGGCGGTATCCTCCCCTCCTCCTTTTTTCGCTTCGCCTTTATTTTCAGGCTTGCTTGCGTCTTCTTTTGTGTCTTTATTGCTTTCTTTAGTCGCATTGGGGGTACAGAAAGGCAATAAAAAAACCAAGCACAGATATAGTCCTGTGCGGAACGTGTAAGGTAAAAACTTCATAAAGCGTTTTTTTTTTGCAAAGATAAAGGGGTTTTGTCCAAAAACAAAAATCTTTGCCGTTAAAAATGCCAAGAGGCGCGTATATCATGGTGAAAAAAGGCTTGTTTTCAAACTACTTGCCTACCAAAAATGTTATAAGGGCATGAGAGAGTATGATGTTGTCGTAATAGGTACGGGTATGGGTTCGCTTACTACAGCTTGCCTACTTGCCCAAAAAGAATTAAATTGTTTGGTATTAGAGCAAAATTACTTAGCAGGAGGCTGTACAAGTTCGTATTGGCGCAAAGGATTTGTATTTGAAAGTGGGGCGACTACGCTTGTAGGGCTTGATGAGGGGATGCCGTTGCGCTGGCTTATCGATACACTGGGCATAAAAACGCTCTCGCCTACCCGCTTAGAAGTACCTATGCAGGTGCATCTTGCCAATGGCGAAACTATCACACGCCATCAAGATTTAGACGCATGGATAACTGAAGCAGAACGGGTATTTGGCGTAAAAAATCAGCGCAAGTTTTGGAAGTTTTGCTACCAAATTAGCCAATTCGTATGGCAAACGTCTTTAAAACAAACCGCTTTTCCGCCTACACGTCTTGCAGACCTTTGGCATTGCGCTACGCATACCAATCTCCAACAACTATATTATGCTCAATATGCCTTTTATACTATGGATGGGCTGTTGAAAAAATTTGATTTAGATAAAAATCAACTTTTTGTAGATTTTGTGAATGAACAATTATTGATAACCGCCCAAAACTACGCACCAGAAGTAAATATTTTGTTTGGAGCTACGGCTCTTTGTTACACAAATTACGGTAATTATTATGTAGATGGTGGACTTATAAATCTCATAAACCCGTTTCTTGCCTACCTACAGGCGCAAGGTGCAACAGTGCAAATGCGCGAAACGGTGGAAAACATTGTGTATCAGGCAGGCAAGTATCAAATTCAAACTAACAAAGATATTTACACCTCAAAATACCTTATTTCAGGTATTCCTATCAATAATTTATTGGATATATATGCAGGCAAGTATCAACAGCATTGGCATAAGAAAATCCTTACTTCCGAAAACTTACATTCCGCTTTCCAAATGGGTTT
The DNA here is from genome assembly GCA_043748375.1 of Cytophagales bacterium. Taxonomy (GTDB): domain Bacteria; phylum Bacteroidota; class Bacteroidia; order Cytophagales; family Microscillaceae; genus RDXI01. Next base: position 18,756 of record JAYTNK010000525.1, on the reverse strand, counting down.
AGCTTTTCGCGGTACGCAGGCAAGGGCGTGTGTTCATCATCAAATTCATTTGTCTGAACCCTTACAAGAAGTGCAGGCAAGGAGCTTGTTTTTGAGCTTAAATCACACTAAAGACCACACAAGAAGCGATGAGGCAGGTTATACAGTTGCCTCTGTCAGTACGCATTTGCACCATCCTGAAAAAAATATTATTGCAGATAAAAAAGCTGTAGAAGAAGCTATCATCAATACTCTACAGACGCATGGCTTCTTAAATCCAACAGATATTGTCTATCAACACTCCTCTGCTCAAAAATCATGGGCAAAATGGACAGGCAGAAAGTATGGTTTTGTAGGTGGATATCCACAACTCAAGCGCATCAAACCTTGGCAAATGCCCGCTACGCGCATTGATGGGAAAGGGGCGTACTTATGTGGCGATACTGCCTACCCTGGTCAGGGCATTCCTGGAGTAGTGTTGGGCGGGATTATTGCCTTCAAACAGTTGCAAAGGGACGCATTAAGTTGAAGCTAAAGCCAAAGTGCAGGCTTTTTATGGTGGGCAGGCAAGTTTATTTTGTTTATCTCCTAAAATAGCCTTAATTTTGTAGTGGGTTTTCTTTTTCAGAAGCAGCGACTACTCAAAAAGAAAACGCACATTTCGTACCTATAACGTAATCCCGCAAATCTTGTGAAACTTGCTGCAATAGATATTGGCTCTAATGGCGCACGGCTGCTTATAAGTAGCGTATTGCAACCCAATCCGCTCACCACCCAAATTGTTTTTAAAGACGTGGAATATGTCCGCTTTCCTTTACGATTGGGCAAAGATGTATTCAAGAAGGAAAAAATAAGTAAGAAAAAGCAAATACAACTCTTGAAACTTTTTCAGACCTATAAACTGCTCATGGAACTCCATGAAGTCGAGGATTATATGGCAGTCGCTACCTCTGCATTCCGCGAAGCTGCCAACGGAGCAGAAATTGCGCTTTGGCTTAGACGCGAAACAGGCATACAACTCGAAATTATAGACGGTGCACGCGAGGCTGAAATACTTAATCACGTCATCATCAAACAATTAGATGATGACAAAAATTATCTGCACATAGATGTAGGGGGAGGCAGCACTGAATTAAATTTATATAAAAAACACGTAAAACTTGCGGCTCGCTCTTTTCCTGTAGGCTCTATCCGCGAAGTAGAAGATAGCGAAGTTCCACGCTTACAAATGAAAAAGTGGCTTGAGGAGCATAGTAACCGCTATTTTAAAGGGGAGGAGGTTATAGCCGTAGGTACGGGAGGCAATATCAACAAGGTACAAGCCATGTTGAACAAAGATGGCGACCAAAAACTTTCGCAAGCCGATATGGTGCGTATTTTGGATTACTTAAACAACTTTAGTCTTGATGATAAAATCAATATTCTAGAGCTTAATCCTGACCGCGCCGATACTATCGTGCCTGCTACAAACCTATATCTATATGCTATGGAGTGTGCAAAAGTGGATAAAATGATAGTCCCTAAACTCGGACTAAAAGATGGTATGATGGAACTTATGCACAAGCGTAAGATGACAAATAAACGAAATTCGCCTATTTTTATGTTCTAAGCGTGGGTAGGCAAGTCGTTAAAAGCCGTTAATACTTCGTATAACTTAGCTACAGGTAAGCCCATAACATTGTAATAACAACCCTCAATACGGCTCACGCCTATCATGCCTATCCAATCTTGAATACCATAACTGCCTGCTTTGTCGAAAGGCTTGTCTTTTTCCAAATAGAACACTATTTCTTGTTCAGAAAGTGGTTTAAAGGTAACCCGCGTTAATTCTGCAAAACTTTGAGATGTTTTGGTACTTGCCACGCAAACACCCGTAATAACCTCATGTGTAGAGCCTGACAGCTTTTGCAAAATCTGCTTTGCGTGTGCAAAATCGTCAGGTTTTCCGAGTAGTTCGCCCTGCCAAATGACAACACTATCTGCACAAATAAGCACCTCGCCTGCCTGTAGGGTAGGTAAGAGTGCGTGCGACTTTTTTTCTGCCAAATAAACAGGTACATCGGCAAGTGGCATATCGGCGGGATAGTCTTCAGGAGTATTTGATACGCGCACCTCGAAGGTAAAACCCGCATTTTCCAATAACTGTTTTCGACGGGGGGATTGTGAGCCAAGTATTAAGTGCATTTTGATTTTTTGATAGTAAAATAATGATAATCAATGTGGTTCTCTGACAATTTTTGTGGAAGTCTGTAGCGGTGGGCTTCCAGCCTGCCGTTTGAAGCCTGCAAACAGCCTAAAGGCTATTCTACAGTATTGCTCTCCACAAAAATTGTCAGACAACCATCAATGTTTTGTAAATATAAAATTTTTATTGTATTTAATTTTTTGCCCTTAATCTGTAGATGGAAAGTCTATTTCACTTTCTGCTGTTTCTGCTTCAAGTATGATTTTTGAAATGCCGCCTACTTCTCTGACCAACGGGGCTATTTCGGTTTGTATAAAATGATAAAAAGCATAGACAACCATACTATTGATACTGCCTTTGGCTTCCTCGCCTGTATTTTTCCATTTCTCAGCATAATATTTATCATCTGTAAAGTAATACAATCTATTGGCTTTTTGGCAAAATAGATATAGAATAGCTTGCAAACTCTCTTGATTGATATGCTCATTGGGTGTATAAATAACCTTGATAGTGGCATTAGACCGCCAATAAGTTTTTTTGTGAAAATTTTCGCCATCTACCCAATGCTCCCATCCTTCTAAAATGAAAGGCAAGCGACTGCGCCACTTTCTAAAATGTCTAAATTTTGCAAAGAGGTTTATTTTTAACCCTATATAATTGCTTAATGGCAAGACAATACAAAATAAAGCATAATATAAACCTATATGCTTGAACAATAGATTACTACCTTGATGAAAAATAAACGCTATAGGCAAAAATAGGCAAGGTACAAAAAAAATAAACGAAGGCGAACGTGAACAAATAGCCTTATACACACGCCAAACCTCATCATGAGGAGGCGTTGTGGCAAATATAGGTGTTTTTGAAGGTGTTGTTTTCGTGCTAATTTTTGTTTCCTTTAGTTTTTCTGCTTCGTTTATCAGTCTTTGAAGATGCTTGTTTGTCATGATTGAAAAACGTTAGGCTATCCCTATACAAAGATAGGTGTTTTTTTTGGATAGGCAGGCAAGGTCAAAAAGCTTTCTGTATTTTTTAAGTGAAAAAAACGTTTTTGCCATTTTGAGCGAAGCAAAAATCCTGTGGCTTGCTTATAAGTCGTTCATTCACAACAAAATGCTTTACTCCGTTCAGCATGACAGATATGTCTATCACTTAAAAAATACAGAACCAAAAAAAGCACGAATTCTTTCGAACCCGTGCTTTTATACGTATCAAATAGCTTATTTGAATAAGGTATAATAAACGCGCAGTCTAATTTTAGGCCCTGCGTTTGAGGCATTGTTCAAAATAGTTCTATTCACTGTAAAATTGGTATTTGCTGGTACAATCATCATGTACGGGTTTTTCATATCGCCTGTCATAATAGATTGTGCATACCGCGATAGAGCAATTTCGTAATCTTCTTCTTGGCTGTCGTAACTTACGTATGTATTGCTCGTACCATCAAAAGGTATGCGTACAAATTGAAATACACTATTAACAGTTTGAGTTATGATTTTACCGTTTGTGCCTGCTTGGTACATAAATACCACTTCGGGTGTAGGATAGTTTAATACAGAGCCTATGGCAGGTTTTAGCAAAAGTTCGGCTTTATTGATAACCACATTCCCCAATTTTTTCAAATTCGCGAGGGTAGGAAAGCTCAAGCGTGTATAAACGCCTAATCCTGCTTGCATGAAAGCGTTACCACCTAAGTCTTTAGATGGAATTGTCTGCCAAGCACTTGTAAGTGCCGCAAGAGGCGTACCTGTGCGGTCTGCTTGAAAGCGTGTGAAATGAGAACCTGCAAATATAAAAAAGACTTTTTGTTCATTCGTATTTGGGATAGCCCCCCCTTGTTGTTGATAAGATGCCGTATAATGCAGTATCAAACTTGTACTGATGTCGTTCGTAAAACCTATTACATTACCTATGTTATTGGCATCGGGTACAAGCGCAAAGCCTTTAAAACTATCCTTGAAAGTGGCAAGTGGCACCTGATTGGTGAACATCAATTTAATAGAGTCAGACAAAATCTTGGCTTCTCCACCTATTTTATCTAAGTTGATACGCAAAAATTTATCCTCCTTCAGCTTGCCTACATTGACTACTATAGTCGCGAAAGGGGTAGACTTGTAGGGAAGTGCATCAACACTATAATACGCTTGTGCGTCTTTTAATTCTGCTTGTAATCGGTGTAAGTGAAAAGTTTGCGTAACATTATGGCTTGGATAAATGTTAATGGGGTCATTTTGAAATTTTTGCAATCCCAATATAACTACGACCGAGTCCATAGTAGTTGAAATGGGGGTAGATCCGTCTATACTGCTGGTTATTGTAGGTAGTTTTACAGGATCCACCCCTGGTATAAATTTTACAAAACTTGTCGCGCTAATTTTGCCAAATATAGGGTCATTGTACTTGCCTACCAATAGAAATTCGGAACGGCTGCGGTCTGTTTGTATCGAATCGACAAACAAGGTACTTGCGTCTATGCTAAAAGTATCTGTTTGAAACATTTGTGCATCGCCTTGATTGGCAACACCTACTCCTATGATAGAAGTTTGCTGGCAAGAAGTAAAGTATAGCATAAACAATACAGCACCTGCTAAACGGGCTGTTTTTTTATACCACACTAACAAGTTCGGCTGTAAGGACTTGATGATAGATGTCATGAAATTCGGCTGGGTTTTCTACTTGAATAATTTCTTTTTTGCTGGTGTATTCTTTTAGAAGGTCGGCGGTAGGCTCATCATAAAAAGTAGTGCCTGCTATTACCACATCTGCATAATCTATAGCAAGACGTGTAAAGCCTTCATAGCTTGCTTCTTGTAACTGAACGATTTCTTCTTTATTAATGTCTTGTGCCAATAATTTATCTGTTAAACTTGTGGCATTGAAAGTATGTGTAAAGTGATTGTTGTAAACACTGTAAATGCACTTGCTACGGTTAAAAACGGGGTCTTTGCGATAAGTAGTCTTTAGATAAAGTGGGATAAGCGCGCTCATCCAATCATGGCAGTGGATAATATCAGGTGCCCAACCCAATTTCCTTACCGTTTCTAATACACCTTTGCAAAAAAATATGGATCTCTCATCATTGTCTGTACAGAAATTGCCATGGGCATCATTCCAATCAGCTTTTCGGTGAAAAAAGTCATCATTATCAATAAAGTAAACTTGCAACTTAGCTTGAGGCACAGACGCAACCTTGATGAGAAGAGGCTTCTCGTCATCGCCTACTGTGATATTAATACCTGAAAGGCGTACTACCTCATGCAGGCGGTGTTTGCGTTCTTGAATAGTACCATAACGAGGCACGATAATACGAATCTCCATGCCTTTGTCATGCATGGCTTGAGGAATTTGGCGAACTATTTCAGCCACTTCTGTAATTTGGAGGAAGGGAGCAATTTCACTTGCTACATACAACACGCGCAATTTCGTCATATTTAAGAATAAACATTGTAAAGTAACTGAAGTGCAAAAATAGGCTTTTTTTTTCAATATTTGTGCTTTTTTGAAAAAAGTATGTAGTTTTGTGTTTTATGCGTTTTTTATAAAAACACCATAACCATGTTGATATTTGACCAAATCCCCGCACTGAAAAATTATGTCCGAGAATCGCATCGGGCAGGCAAGACCATAGGCTTCGTTCCTACAATGGGCGCGTTGCACGCAGGGCATCTTTCTTTGATTGAGCGCGCCATAGCCGAGAACGACTTGGTGATATGTAGCATATTTGTCAATCCCTTGCAGTTTAACAATACGCAAGACTTTGATAAATACCCACGCAATTTTGAAAAAGACATCAATCTACTTGCTGCTCACCCAAACTTGTACTTGTTTTTGCCTGATGAACGCATCATGTACACCGACTCGCCTACCATGAAAGTAGATTTTGGCGATTTGGAAAAAGTAATGGAAGGCGCGCATCGTCCTGGTCATTTCAATGGCGTGGGCATTGTGGTAGCAAAGTTGTTTCACCTTGTGCAACCCGACCGTGCGTATTTTGGGCAAAAAGATTTGCAACAATGTCGCGTTATACAAGCTATGGTACGCGATTTGTCGTTTGACCTTGAGATGATTGTCTGCCCTACTATTCGTGAAGAGGACGGCTTGGCTATGTCTTCGCGCAATTTGCGCCTATCGCCCGAACAGCGCAAACACGCCGTATTATTGCCTCAAGCTTTGTTTTTGGCTCGTGACCTTATTCAAAAAGAACAGAAAGACTTTTCGATAGTCAAACAGCGTATTGAAAGTTTTTTTGAAAACACGCCTTTAAAATTTGAATACTTCGAGATTGTACAGAGCCAAACGCTCCAACCTGTTTACACATTGGCGGATACCTCACAACTCGCACTGTGTATAGCCGCACATTTGGGCGATATTCGATTGATTGACAATATTTTACTGCCTGAGTAATAAACGCCTTCCTAAAGTGTTTATTTTGATAGGAGTTTAATAAAGTAAATTTTGCCAACTATAAAAAGGAAAAATGGCACTTGTGCGTATTAGTCTTATATTCTTTTGTATGCAAACAGGCGTGTTTGCACAAATCACGCCTATTTGCAAGCGCGTAAAGCTAACAAAAGATGTATTCTTGTTAGACACGCTCACCGTCTTGCCTGCCACTATATACGCGCCCGCCTATCCACAGCTTGCCATAGTCTACAGTTTGGCTACAGGCAAGGCGCGTTTTGAGGGCAACTTGCCTGAAATAGACAGCCTGACGCTGTGCTATCAACGCTTGCCTACCAACCTCACAGGCTGGGTAGGCAAGCGAGATATTCGTATAGCCGACACTACCAGCAAGTATTGGGACGAGCTATTGGAGCGCACTAAACACTATACTCCCCCGCGTGAACAACTGGTAGAACTCAAAGATTTTCAAAAAAGTGGTAACTTTGTGCGTGGGCTATCGCTTGGAAATACGCAAAATGTATTCGTGAATTCCGCCCTTAATCTACAATTGGAAGGCAAGATAACAGAAGATATCACCCTCACTGCTACCATTTCTGACCAGCAAATACCCTATCAACCCGAAGGTAACACCCTTCAATTGCAAGACCTTGACCGCGTGTTTATGCGATTTGCGCATAAACAAGGTAGCCTGACAGCAGGCGAAATTGTACTGCAGAATAAAGACAATCATTTCCTAAAATTTTACAAAAATACACAAGGCGGCTTCCTAGAAACGCATTATAAAATAGGCAAACACACCGCCCATACCTTCGCAGGCATAGCGGTAGCAAGAGGAAAGTTTTACTCCGCTACTCTCGAACCTATAGAAGGTGTTCAAGGCCCATATAGGCTAAAAGGGCCAAATGGCGAGCTTTTTATTATCGTATTGGCAAATACAGAACGGGTTTTCATAGATGGAAAGCCGCTACAACGAGGTTATAATTATGACTATATTATTGACTATAATTTAGGTGAAATCACCTTTAATAGCCATGTGCTTATCACCCGTTTTACACGCTTACGGGTTGATTTTGAATATGCAGAACGGAATTATACACGCACTATTCTCACATTTGGGCATGAGCAAAAAACAAAAAATGCACGACTACTTACCCAACTTTATCGCGAGGGCGACAACCCCAATAATAGTCTTACCAAGCTCAGAGATGACCAAAAAGCACAACTACGCTATCAAACAGCGGGTATCGGTTTGATAAATGGGGTAGATTCTATTGCCTATAATCCTAACGACTTTTTGTATAAACGCATTGATTCTACCACCATAAATGGGACTTATTCCGCCGTTTTGGTGTATAGTACTACGCCTCAAAATGCTTTTTACAAGGTTTCTTTTATTCAAGTGGGTATAAAAAAGGGGGATTATGTCCGCGTTAATAATAATCTAAATGGGCAAGTTTACAAATGGGTTGAGCCGCTTAATGGGGAGAAACAAGGCGACTACGCTCCCCTAAAAGCCATTCCCTTACCCAATAAAAAGCAACTCATGGTGGTAAGTTCAAGTTATAATCTCTCTGAAAATGCTAAAGTATTTGCGGATATGGGGATATCAAGCCAAAATAATAATGCGTTTTCTGACTTGCCTGCCGCTTCACTTACGGGTATTGCCACACGAATAGGCTATCAAAATACAGGTAAATCTATCCAAGACTCAAGTCGATATGTTGCTTTTGGAGGCATCAATTACGAATATAACCAAGCCAAGTTTACACCTATAGACCGCTTCCGAAGCATCGAATTTGACCGAGATTGGAGTAAAAATATAGACAGTTCAAGGCTTGATGACCATATTTTGCAAACAGAAATAGGCATTAAAAACAAAGAAAATAGCTTGTTTTCCTATAAATTTGTAGCCAGAAACCGCGCTTATCAGGTGAACGGTTGGCAACAAGCAGGCATTTTTCAACATCAATTTAAGCGTATCAGCGTGCAAGGCAATGTGTTCTTTTTGGATAGCAGGCAAGATTCTTTACATTCCTTTTGGCAACGTTGGCAAGGCGAAGTGCAGTATAAAACGCGTTACATAACGCCAAGTTACCGTTGGAATGGGGATAAAAACCGACTCGTATCTACGCTAAAAGACTCTATAGTAAGCAGTGCTATGTATTTTGAAGCCCATACTTTTGGTATCAAAAGTGCAGACAGTTTGCGCTTAAAATATGATATTTCCTATAGCCTACGCGCCGATAAAGCCCCTTATGAGGGACAGATTATCGCTTATCTAAATGCGGAAACATTAAGCCTGCAAACGACTTTTACGACCAAAAAACAGCAATCATTCCTGCTTACTGCAGTCTATAGAAAGGCTACTGTAAACTCAAACTTCCCTTTACAAAATGCGCAAAGTGGCGAAAATTTACAAGGTCGTTTGGATTGGAATGGCGCATTTAACGTGGGGAAAAACAAGGAAGAAAAAGATGGAAAAGGGGTACTGTCGCTTCGTTCTGAACTAAGCCTTACTACTTCTACAGGGCAAGAGTTGCAAAGAGCCTATTATTTTTTACTTGTGGCTGTTGGGCAAGGCACACATACTTGGCGCGATGATAATGGCAATGGCTTGCAGGAGTTAAACGAGTTTTATTTGGCTATCAATCCTGATGAACGAAAATACGCCAAAATATTTCGCCCTACCAGCGACTATATTCCTGCCTTTGCCCAAACGCTTACCTACCGATTGAATTGGCAGACATTTAAAAATAATGACAAGAAAGCAACTAATGGACTATTGTCTGGGCTTCTTTCTTGGAACGTTAGTCGGCGATTTACGCAAAATAATATTTGGGCGCGACTGATTCCTGTAGTAGCTGTAACAGATTCGAGCCTACTTTCTGAACAAGCTGTTTTGCGCAGTACCGTATTTTTTAACCGCAATCATTTGCGCTATAGTGGCGAACTTACCTACCAAAACACTGAGCAAAAGCAGTTGCTCATCAATGGTTTTGAGGCAAAAAACAGAGAAGAAATACGCGCCTCATGGCGAAATAGGGTAGGCGAGAAGTGGACTTTGCAAACACAAGCTACTTTTCAAACCCAAAAGAACACCTCTGATTTTTTAGAAAACCGTAATTTTACGCTTAAATCCTATCAATTTTCGCCTGAATGGGCGTATCAAACTGATAATACCAAAAGGATAGCATTTGGCTACCAATTTTCATACAAATTAGGTAATAATATAAACGAATCTGCCTTGCCTGCCCGCGTGCATCAAATGAGTATAGAGGCACGCTACAGCAAAGTTTCGCGTAGAATTTTATCTGTCAATGGGCGTTTTTTGCGAATTGCCTACACAGGAGAGCGTAATTCGCCCCTTGCCTACGATATATTGGAGGCGTTGCAAGTAGGTACAAATTTTACATGGCAAGGTAATTGGCAGGAAAGACTACAAAATGGCTTGCAACTTACGTTTAGTTATGAGGGGCGGAAGTCGGCTAATTCGCCTCTCGTGCATTTGGGCAGAGCGCAAGTAGGTTTGTTGTTTTAATTTAATAAAAAAATATGATTATTTATTTGTAATTAGTAAATATTTAAAAAAAAGAGGGCTGACTTTTTTTTATTTCCGTAATAACTTTTGAAAACCTATCATAAAATTAATAATAAAACAACTATGTTAAAAATAAAACTTCTTTTTATAGGCTACCTCTTTGCTTCGAGCAGTTATGCGCAAAGTGTCTATCAATTATTGTATGTGCAAGGCACTATTCAAACGGAAGGCAAAATGCTGATACCCGCTCAATATTATACAGAAAAAACTGTTGTGAAATTGGCAGGCAAGTTGGCAATTTTTTATGATACACTTAAAAAAGAATTGGGTACTATTTTGAATGACCGCCAAGACGAAATAGGCAAGTTGCGAATTCCTGTGCGCGTTACGGGTTTTAAGTGCTGTGTGTCGTCTTTTACCTCCTTTCTTGCACACCATAAACGCCCATATCCTGTATTTTACCCTGCAACCATTTTGTCTTTTGAACCTTCTGATGAGCTGAAGATACCTCTAAATGCCAGCCTTGCCTACCAATTTTGGGATATAAATGAACATAAATTCCGCTTGCGTTCTCTGCCCATAATACGCGAAGATGCCAATGGAAAAAGTTGGATAGCCTTACACAAAGCGATTGAACACATACAAACGATTGACAAAAGAAATTTATTAGAGCCTTTTTTCTTTTATACCGTTGCTACAGACAAAACACCCCCGAAACTTTTGGCAGAGCGGTCTATCCAAATTATGGACACTGCTGAACTAAAAGCCCAAATAGCTATTTGGGTAAGCCTTTTGAAGCAGAAATATCCTAAACCAAACAAAGAAGCAAAAGAAATCATGCTTTCGTTACTTAGCGATTTTGTATATGAATTGTGTGGTTACCCTGATGAGTATAATTTTAAACGCTGGCTCAAAGAGAATTTTGCACTCGATTTGGCATGAGCGTAATTTTTTTTTGGGAAATACGAAAAAAACACGTACCTTTGGCATTAACTTAATCTATCAAAAATGACTATCGCTGAAGCACAACGCACAGTAGACGAATGGATAAATACCAAAGGAGTTCGCTATTACAATGAACTCACAAATATGGCTATCCTTACCGAAGAGGTAGGCGAGGTAGCACGCATTATGGCACGTGTATATGGCGAGCAATCTTTCAAAGAAAACGAGAAAGATTATGACCTTGCCGATGAAATGGCAGATGTGATGTTTGTCTTGATGTGTTTGGCTAATCAAACGAATATTGACCTTACAGAGGCACTCAAGCGTAACCTTGAGAAAAAGACAAACCGCGACCAAGAACGACACGCGCAAAATCCTAAACTCAAATAAACCGTGGGGTAGGCAAGCAAAATATTTATTTCACTTATCTTTCGTTATGCTTAAAGCATTAAAAAATAAAAAATCATGCAAAAAATCCTGCTTTTTACCATCTTATGGATAGGCGTTGTGTTAGGCAGTAAAGCCTCACACATTCTTGTCCCAATGGACGACAAACAAGTGAATCACCTGAAAGCCTACGGCATTACCTACTGGATATTGTCGCAAGGTTCAGAAGCTGACTGGTTGCTAAACTATCGCGGTGGTAGCTTTATGTTCAAACATTCGCCTACCTTCGAGAAAGAATGTGTTATTCGGGGTATTAGCTATCAAGTAATTTCTGATGCGCAAGCATCGAGTATAGTAGCCGAAATATCGCAAGCCGATGTAAATATGGACGTGATGAAACTCGAAAAACCTCCTAAAGTTGCTGTGTACTCGCCCAAATCAAAACAGCCGTGGGACGATGCTGTAACCCTCGTACTCACATACGCCGAGATACCTTATACCACAGTATATGATGATGATTTATTGAAAGACGACTTGCCTAAATATGACTGGTTGCACTTACACCACGAGGATTTTACGGGGCAATATGGTAAATTTTATTCGTCTTTTCGCAATCAGGCGTGGTATATAGACGAGCAACGCAATGCGGAAGCCGTAGCCAAGAAGTGGGGCTACAAAAAGGTTTCACAACTTAAACTCGCAGTAGTAAAAAAAATACGCGACTTTTGCGCTGGTGGCGGCTTTATGTTTGCCATGTGTTCGGCTACCGATACCTACGATATAGCACTCGCTGCTGAAGGGTTAGACATTTGTGAAAATATGTATGATGGCGATGGCGCAGATCAAACCGCCACCACAAAACTCAATTACAAAGCCTGTTTTGCCTTTCAAAACTTTTCACTTGTGATGAGCCCTTACGAGTATGAATACTCAAACATTGATAATCAGCCATTTGAGCGTCCAGGTTTAGTCGAAGCCAATGATGTATTTACCTTATTTCAATATTCTGCCAAGTGGGATCCCATTCCTACTATGCTCACACAAAACCACACCCATGTTATTAAAAGTTTTATGGGACAAACCACAGGGTTTAAAAAGAAGTTTATAAAGCCTGATGTGGTTATTATGGGCGAAACCAAACGCGTGGAGGAGGCTCGATATATTCATGGTACTTTTGCAAAAGGCACATGGACTTTTTATGGAGGACACGACCCTGAAGATTATCAACATCATGTAGGGGAAGAACCAACCGACCTAAAACTGCACCCTAACTCGGCAGGTTACCGCCTAATATTAAACAATATTCTTTTTCCCGCTGCAAAAAAGAAGAAACAAAAGACCTAACCGTCCGCATTTACACGCGAATTTTTATAAAGCAAGTAATCTTTACAAAACAGTTTTTGTAAAGATTATTTGCTTGTTTTTTTTGAAAAATCTTGCATCTCCTCTCTCTTAGGAATAGAAATTAAATAACTTCATCATTTTACTCACGCGAAGCCACGCTGTAAGCGTCTGTTGGCATTGCCACATTACGCAAAAGTCCAATAACAGACGCTTACAGCGTGGCTAAAAGTGTGAAGTTATTTTTTATACGTTCCTTAGGAACAGTTATTAAATAATATTGGTTCTTCGAAAGTTATGACGGCATTTACCAAAACCCCTCGTGTAGTCATGCTGTAAGAATCCCTTGTTAGTGCTAAAGGAACAAACGGATGCTTACAGCATGGCTAATTCTTGGCATACTTCCGTAATAACTTTCGAAGAACCATAATATTTATAGGACTTTCGCTTTTGTCTTTTTAACCCTATTCAGTTTCCCCAATTTTATTGGGGGCTATTCAAAATTGAACCTCTAAAGAGGTTCTCACCACTTTTTTACACAAAATAACCCCCTTGTGGGGTTAAATTTATAATAGCCCCCAATGAAATTGGGGTAAAAGCGAAAGTCCTATATTTAGATGAAACACCCTTTTGAGGCTAATTTGAGTTTTTTTTATTTCTACACAAAAGAAAAGGAAGGGAAATTGCTTTTAGCCCAAAATCATGTATCGGGCAGGCAAGTTTTAATATTTTTGCTTTTTCATGCAACACCTAAAAAGGTGAAAAGCAAAAAATATCCGTTTATTTAATTTTTTACTGCAAAATGTTGATAATCAATGATTCACAGACTCAAATTCATATAAAATGATACCTTTTTTAAATAGAAAAGAAGTGTTTGAGAAAAATTATTAGCTTTTTTTCTTAAAAAAAGCTAATTTTGCACCATGTTGAGTATCCAAAACCTTTCTTTTTATTTTGGCAGTCGCCCATTATACGAAAATATCAACCTGCACATCAAACCTAAAGACCGTATAGGGCTTATAGGCGCGAACGGAACAGGCAAATCTACGCTCTTACGCCTTATCGTAGGCGAATATACGCCTGATGCTGGCTCTATAGGCAAGGCAAAAGATTGCACGTTAGGCTTCTTAAATCAAGATTTGCTCTCCTACCAAACTGAAAATAGCATTTTAAGTGTAGCACTGGAGGCATTCGAAGAGGCAAATGACCTACAAAAACAAATAGACGAAACATTACACAAACTTGAAGCAGATTATAGTGACGCTTTGGTAGATAAACTTACGAGTTTGCAAGCCCGTTTTGAAGCATTGGGAGGCTATACACTCGAATCGGAAGGCAAGGCTATTTTGGAAGGACTGGGCTTTTCTACAGCCGACCTACAAAAACCGCTGAAGCAGTTTTCGGGCGGCTGGCGTATGCGCGTTATGTTGGCAAAAATGTTGTTGCAAAAACCCGCGCTGTTATTGCTTGATGAGCCTACCAATCACTTGGATATGCCCTCTATACAGTGGTTAGAAGATTATTTGAATAATTACGAAGGCGCTATTATGATTGTAACACACGATAGAGAGTTCTTGCAAAATACAGCGAATATTATCATAGAAATTGCCAATAGGCAGTTAAATTATTATGCAGGAGATTACGAGTTTTTTGTAGAGGAAAAACTGCTGAGACGCGATATTCAAAAGGCTTCTTATGACAATCAACAAGCGCAAATTAAACAGACTGAACGGTTTATTGATAGGTTTAGAGCAAAAGCAAGCAAAGCCCGCCAAGTACAGTCGCGTGTGAAGTCGCTTGAGCGTATGGACAAACTCGATGACGTGATGGACGAAAACGCAAAAGTTCATTTCAGATTTAACTTTGGACAGGTTTCAGGTAAAATCGTGGCACAATTTAAAAATATCAGCAAAGCATATAGCGAAAATGTTATTCTGCATAATGCGAATGCCACTATAGAACGAGGTGATAAAATTGCTCTCATTGGGGCAAACGGACGCGGGAAATCTACAGTATTGCGTATTATTGATGGGAGCGAAGCTGTTACAGGGGCGATAGAAGTCGGTTATAATGTGCGTGATGCTTTTTATGCCCAACATCAACTTGAGTCTCTTGACCTTAATAACGAGATACTTACAGAGCTAAAACAAGCGGGTAGCAATAAAAGCGAAACCGAATTGCGGACTATTTTGGGTTGTTTCTTGTTTAATGGTGATGATGCCTTCAAGAAAATAAAAGTCCTTTCTGGAGGTGAAAAATCGCGTGTAGCCCTTGCTAAAGTACTGCTTTCAGAGGCTAATTTTTTACTGCTCGATGAACCTACCAATCACTTGGATATGCAATCGGTAAACATATTGATTCAAGCCCTAAATCAATATGAGGGTACGTGTGTGATTGTTTCGCATGATAGGCACTTTGTGGCAAATATTGCTACGAAAATTTGGTATATCGAAGACCAAGAAATCAAAGAATATCCTGGCACTTATGATGAGTTTGAATATTGGCGTGAACAACGCGTCGAACAAGCAAAATCAGGGAAACAACAAGTGCAAACACAGCCAAAAGTTGAAGCCAAGAAAGAAAAAGGTGCGTTTATCCCACCAGCAGATGCTGAAAAAGAGAAGAATAAGAAAAAACTTAATAAGACTCTTGAGGATATCGAGAACGAAATCAGCGCACTTGAAAAAGACCTCAAGCAAAAAGAGGAAGCACTTGCCTCCCCCGATATATACGAGAATCCAAAAAAACTGACTGTCGCAAACGAGGCTTTTACTTTAGTAAAAAGCAATCTTGCAAAAAAACAGATAGAGTGGGATAAAATAGCCACTGAAATAGATACATTGTAAGCAATTATAGGGCGTTAGTTGTAAAATATTACAACTAACGCTTTAACTATACGTTGCTTTTTGTAACTTCAACTTGTGTTTGTTTAGTTTTTAAACTGCTCAACATTTGGTTGCGGTCTGTGTGAATGTTCTTGAGGTCTTTTATAGCAGACTCAAGATCTTGCATAAGTTGTTTAGTGCTTTTGTTGCTCATGGCTTTAAGGGTTTATAAGATGCGAGATTATTTTTAATATTTCTTTAGACAAATTTATACATCATTTAGAAATTATCCAAATTTATTTGCAAAATAACATAAAATTATGTGAAAAACCGACAAACGACATAATGTTGGCTAAGTTTTGCAGGAAGTGGAAGGTGCTTGCCTGCCAATATGCCCTATAGCAACCTGAAGTATATCAGGTTATCATGTACGTAAAAGGTTTTTTTTTGTTTTTGCGCATTTTTTTGACTAACAGATTCTACTCGCAAAGAACAAAACAGCTAATTTGCTATTCAAAAAGAAAACTCGCTTGTTTTTGGATAAAAGAAAGTATCTTTGCAAAAAAAACTTCATGAAAACAAATAATCTCTTAATAGGAGCTGTTATAGGCATAGCAGTCATTTTTATCTGTGTTATTTTTTATTTTTATCAAATATTCTACACCCCCAATTTTCTGATGGGGCAATCTCAAGCAGGCGCGTACATTTATATCAATGAAGGCGATGACTTTAAGGCTGTGTTGCAACAATTAAAAAATAAAAAGCTTATCCACAATACGCTCCCGTTCGCCTTTGTAGCACAAATACGTGGCTATCAAAAAAATATAAAACCAGGTAGGTATTATATAAAAGGCAATGCAGGCAATTCGGAAGTAGTGCTTATGTTGCGTAGTGGAGCACAAGCCCCTGTAAAAGTTACCTTTAACAATATTCGCACGCTTGATGACCTTGTCGGGAAAGTAGGCGAGCAACTTGCTTGTGGCAAAGAAAAATTTAATCAAGTATTGAGAAGCTCCGAAATTTTGAAAAAATACAATACAGATACCACTAATATTATTGGATTGTTTTTGCCTGATACGTATGAAACTTATTGGAACACAAAACCCGATGTTTTTATAGCACAAATGTATCGTACTTACAAGAAGTTTTGGACAGAAAAACGCCAAGAAGACGCTAAAAAATTAAAACTTACACCTGCGCAAGTTATTACGCTTGCCTCTATTGTGCAAGCAGAAACTGGTAAAAATGATGAGAAGCCACGTGTAGCAGGAGTTTATCTTAATCGATTGCGTACAAAAATGAAACTACAGGCAGACCCCACACTTGTTTTTGGATTGCGTGATTTTACTATAAAACGCCTATACGATAAACATAAAGAAGTAAATTCACCCTATAATACGTATAAATATTTTGGCTTGCCTCCTGGTCCCATTAATATGCCTATCCAGACCTCTATAGAAGCTGTATTGAATGCAGAAACACATAAATACGTGTATTTTTGTGCAAAAGATGACTTTTCGGGCTATCATAACTTTGCTATTACATACAATGAGCATATTCGTAATGCAAAATTATATCAAAAAGCATTGGATATGAAAGGAATAAAAAATTAGCGTTCAAAAAACTTGGTTGTAGCAAAATGCTACAACCAAGTTTTGTTACAACCAATAAGCACTTGTGTTAATTTGCTTGCGCTACTACTGATATAAAAGGGCTTGCTACGCTATTCCAAAAACTTGTACCCAATAAAACAAGGAAAGGTTATATTTGTTTGGCTCTTGGAAAGTTATAGCGGAAAAATTTGCTTGTTATATAGATTTTGCTCTCTACCCTACGATTAAAATTGTGGGTTTGATTAACTTACCCCATGATTTTAATCGTGATGGAGCATATTTCTGTATAAATCTTAGAAGAACTAAAATTTATAATTTTAACGGTAGAAGTTTAAAAAATCATGGCTTAATTGGTCGTAGCATTTCGCTACGACCAATTAAGCTATGATATTGTTGTTAGGCATCAAGTTCGCCTGCTATTACATTGAGGCTACTCATGGTTAGTATCGCGTCAGACAACAGTTGTCCTACGCACATTTCAGGGAAGGCTTGGTAGTAAATAAAACAAGGGCGGCGGAAGTGCAATCTATAGGGCGTTCGTCCACCATCACTGATGAGATAGTAACCCAATTCGCCATTTCCACCCTCTACAGCATGATATACCTCACCTACAGGTGCGTCTATTTCGCCCATGATTATTTTGAAATGGTAAATCAAGGCTTCCATTTTGGTATAAACATCTTTTTTGGCAGGCAAGTAATAGCGTGAATCGTTAGCAAAATAGCTGCCTTCAGCTGTGGGTAGTTTTGCCATTGCTTGCTCTATAATGCGCAAACTCTGCCAAATTTCCTCATTGCGTACACAATAGCGGTCGTATGTGTCGCCACTTTCACCTATGGGTATTTCAAACTCAAAATCTTGATAGCTTGAGTAGGGATTCATGATGCGCACATCATAATCTACGCCTGCTGCTCGCAAATTGGGGCCTGTAAAGCCATAATTCAAAGCACGTTCTGCCGAAATAGGCCCAACATCTATGGTTCTATCCATGAAGATACGGTTACGGTCAAAAAGTTTTTGAAATTCTTTCATAACAGGCGGGAATTCTTTGAGGAATTTCTTAATTTTAGCGATAGCAATATCGTTAAAGTCGCGTTCCATGCCTCCTAATCTGCCCATATTGGTCGTAAGTCTTGCGCCACATACTTCCTCATAAATTTCATAAATATCTTCTCGTTTTTGGAAAACATACAAGAAGCCTGTAAATGCACCTGTGTCCACACCTAAGATACTATTACAAATTAAATGGTCAGAAATACGCGCCAATTCCATCATGATGATGCGCATATATTGCGCTTTTTGCGGTACTTCTACGCCCAATAATTTTTCTACAGTCATCCACCAGCCCATATTGTTAATAGGAGAGGAGCAATAGTTCATTCTATCAGTGAGTGTAGTAATTTGATAGTACGGGCGGTTTTCGGCAATTTTTTCAAAAGCGCGGTGAATATACCCTACAGTCGGCTCGCCTGACACGATTTTTTCGCCATCCATTTGCAAGATGTTTTGAAAAATACCATGTGTAGCAGGGTGGGTAGG
>JAYTNK010000524.1:0-2292 GCA_043748375.1 Cytophagales bacterium | reverse complement strand
GCTGTTGTCATTTTGAGCGTAGCGAAAAATCTCGTTTACAGTAGGCGTATCGTTGTTTAAAGTCGAGATTCCTCACTTCGTTCGGAATGACAAAACATTGTATTTTTAACACTACCAATTTTTTGATTGAGTATTAAAAATGTAAAAAAGCTATCTTACTTGATTGTTTTTTTTATGTAAATTTTTAGATTTTATTGCTCTTAATGCGTTTATTTCTGCTTGAAGTTCAGGCAAGTCAGGTATATTAAAATCGCGCTCCAACAATATAGGCACATCGTCTGCCATTTGCTTCAGCGTATAACGGAGTAATTTATAGACGGAATGGCTAATAGCTTGCCCATGCGTATCAATGATAAGTTTTTTGGCTACTTTGCAATGCCCTGCCATGTGGATATATCGAACTTTGTGCAAAGGCAATTCAGCAATAAATTGTTTGGCATTGTAAGCATGGTTAAACGCATTGACATATACGTTATTGACATCTAACAGTATTTCGCAGTCAGCCCTTGCCACTATCTCTTGCAAAAATGCTAACTCAGTCATCTCTGATTTAAGTGTAGTGTAATAACTTACATTTTCAATAACAAGTCTTTTGCCTATAATATCTTGAACTTTTTGAATGTTTTGTACAACACTTTGAATAGCAACTTCTGTAAATGGTATAGGCAAAAGGTCGTATAAATGCGCATTATCCACTTTTGAAAAGCTTAGATGTTCAGAGTATAATACTGCTTGTGTATCGTCTAAAAATTGCTTTACCTTTTTGACAAACGCAATATCTACTCCTTCAGGACTGCCTATTGAAAGCGAAACCCCATGGCAAAACAAGGGGTACTTATCCAAGACCTTATTCAATGCTTGTTTCCAATAGCCACCAATGCCTATCCAATTTTCGGGGGCAACTTCTACGAAATCGGGTTTTAAAACATCACTTTGAGGGAATTCTTTTGAAAACCCCTTTCTATAGCCTATGCCTATCATCTGTTTTTTGCTGTGAAATGATACAAAAAGCCCTCACATAAATAGAGAGGGCTTAAAATTAAGAATTTGCTTTGGCAGTATTTTTTGATTTTTTTTCAGCCTTTCTCGCTTGTTTAACAGCTTTCTTTTCAGCTATTTTCTCTTGCTTCAGTTCTTTCGCAGTTTTCGCAACACCGTAACCACAACATTCAAAGTCGGAAGCTGAGTTTACAAAATTTGTAACGATAGCAAGGTTTTTTGCACCTTCTTGTCCTTCGTTTGTGTTAGCAAAAGTTTGATTAGCACCGATTGTAAACGCACCTATAGCAAATGCGCTTACTAAAATTGTTTTCTTATTCATATTTTAAAAGGATTAGAGGTTTTAAGGAGCTTTGAAACATAACGCTTGTTTTGTGAGCATATTGCGCCAATGTTTGTTTTGTATAGTTCGATTTTACACATTTGTTACAAGATAATCAAAAAAAAATTTCCAGTTTGTTTCTTAGCAAAAAGGATACATAAGCACATAGTTTTAGATGAAATTTTGCAAACACAGCTTTTTTCTCTAATTTCGCCAAAATATTTGAAAACCCATGAGCGAAACCATTATTTTTTCCATGTCGGGGGTAAGCAAAATACACCCTCCCCAAAAGAAAGTCTTAAAGGACATTTACCTCTCCTTCTTCTATGGTGCAAAAATAGGTGTGTTGGGGCTGAATGGCTCAGGCAAGTCCTCCCTCTTGCGTATCATTGCAGGTGTAGATAAGGAATTTCAAGGAGACGTGGTCTTTTCTGGCGGCTATACTGTAGGTATGCTGGAGCAAGAGCCTAACCTAAATAAAGAGAAGACTGTGCGCGAAATTGTAGAGGAAGGCGTGCAAGAAGTGGTGGATTGGCTCAAAGAATTTGAGGACATCAACATGAAGTTTGCCGAACCTGACGCTGATTTTGACAAACTTATAGCCCGCCAAGCCGAAGTACAAGAAAAATTAGATGCGGCTGATGCTTGGACACTCGATGCACGCCTCGAAAGAGCTATGGACGCGCTTCGTACTCCGCCCGCAGATGCCAAAATAGGCACACTGTCAGGCGGTGAGAAAAGACGTGTCGCTCTTTGTCGTTTGCTATTGCGTAAGCCTGACGTACTTTTGCTTGATGAACCAACCAATCACTTAGATGCGGAATCGGTTCATTGGCTTGAACAACACCTCCAACAATATGAAGGAACAGTTATTGCAGTAACGCACGACCGCTATTTCTTGGATAATGTAGCAGGTTGGATTTTGGAGTTGGATAGGGGAGAGGGTATTCCTTGGAAAGGCAATTATTCTT
>JAYTNK010000523.1:0-2661 GCA_043748375.1 Cytophagales bacterium | reverse complement strand
AGGAAGTGTTCACGTGTACGCTTGACGAGGCACAACTTACAGAAGCTATCAGTCGTGCCGATGTATTGATAGGTGCAGTCAGGGCAGAAAAAGGGAGAAGCCCCATAGTAGTAACGACCGAAATGGTAGCCAAAATGCGCCCCAACTCTATCGTTATAGATGTGAGCATCGACCAAGGTGGCTGCATCGAAACTTCTGAAATTACTACGTTGCAAAACCCCACGTTCCGCAAATTTGATGTGATTCATTATTGCGTACCAAACATTGCCTCGCGTGTCGCACTTACGTCCAGTACCGCGTTGAGCAATATTTTTGCCCCTTACCTGCTCGAAATAGGCGAAAGCGGGGGAATTGATGATATGATTTATGCAAATAAATGGTTCATGCGTGGGGTTTATTGTTACAAAGGCATGATGACCAATGAAGATATCGCCAAAAAATTTAATCTTCCGTACAAAGACTTAGGGATTATTGCAGGCGTGCGTTGGTAAGCATAAAGCGACACAACTTGCCTACTACGCCTTAAGGTGATTGTCTGCACAATGTTTGCAATAACGCATATTGTATGTATGCGTAACTATCAGGCAAGCCGAACCCAAATAAGACCAGAAATGACCAAATGGCAATATCTCTTTGCCCAAAATACCCGCCGTAAACAGCAAACCAGCCAACCCAAACGCTATTCGAACGCCTTTGTGTGTAGTTTGACGCAAGGAATAAAAGACTGCCACAAGGCTAAACACCCAAAAAATATAATCCATAAACTCAAGACTCCCATGCAAATGTGCATGGTCATGACCATGATGATGCTGATTCGCTACTGACATCGCAGAAATGGCTACAGGCAACAACAGACAATGAATTAAGCATAACACAGAGCTAATAATGCCCACATTATCAGACTTTTGAGAGAGTAGAGTTGTAAGTTTCATAAATACTGCGTATTTTTGTGAACGGTAATAGTGTATAATTCTATTTGCAACCGTATTGCAAAAGTAATGACTTAATAACGTAACAAACAAATTTTTCTAAACGTTCCCCATGAAAAAAAATATTTTCAAACACTGTATCCTCCTTTTTGCGTTTGCCATCTTTACTGCCTGTGGCGGTAAGAAAAACGAAAAAGATGAACCCGTTCTTGCTGAAGCTCGCAAAATACACACGGAGGCGATTCAAATCCACAACGTAGTCATGAAAGACTTAAAAGACCTTACAAAACTTAAGATGATGCTGGCAGACAGTTTGGCTAAATTCTTGCGAAAAGCAGAAATAACCAAAGATGCCGCGAAAGAATTGCCTCTCCAAAAACAAATAGAGGCTTGCGATGCCCAGCAAAAAGCCATGAAAGAATGGATGAGCAACATTCAAGAAGTACCCGCCAAAGACGGAGAAGCACACGACCACCACGACCACGAAGGACACGACCATAAACCCGCCACGCAAGTAAGCGCGCCCGAAATGCTCGCCTTCCAAAAAGAAATGTTGAAAAACATACAAAAAATACAACAAGACATGCAAGAAGTCTTGAAAAAATAACCCCGTTTCTATTATTCTCTATACAACTCCATGAAAAAAACAACTTTATATTTCTTGTCTCTTCTTATTTGGAATAGTTGCGGATATGCGCAAAGTATCTCGCCTGCCAACGAATTTGCAAAAACTATCACAGAAAAAGACCTTTTGCGTCATCTCACTGTTATAGCTGCCGACAGTATGGAAGGGCGCGACACAGGTTCAAAAGGGCAAAAAATGGCTGCTGACTACATCAAAAATCATTTCGAAGGGCTTGGGCTTCTGCCTCCCGTAAACACGCCAAACGGCAAAAGCTACCTGCAAACCTACAAAATGGTGAAGCGCACTTGGAATCCCACAAGTACTATCAGCGTAGGCAAGGAAGTATTTAAGTTTGGGACGGATTTTTACCCAATCAAGTACACCGTAGAGCCTAAAACCGACATAGCAACTGATGTAATATTAATAAGTGGTGAAAATGCAGCCGAATTGGAAAAAATAGATTGTAAAGGACGCGCCATTATATTTTTAGAAAAGAAGTTGGACCTCAATAAAATAATCGCAGCGCGCGCCAAAGAATTGGGTGCAACAGCCGTCTTGGTTATAAAAACTTTGAACGACAAAGACTTTGTAGAAGCGATTGATTCGTATAGCTATTATTATGCAAGCCCACAAAGTGGCTTTGCCAGCAAAAAAGATGAAGCTATTTATTATGTTTCCCCTAAATTTGCGCTCAAATTATTGGGAGGCAAGAACTTGCAGGCAAGCCTCAAAAAGGTAGGCAAGACTGCGAACCAAAAAGTCAATATCAAAAGCGAATACAGCGAAAAAGTAGATTTTATTTCCGAAAACGTACTCGGTTTTTTAGAAGGTACTGATAAAAAAGATGAAATAGTAGTTGTTACAGCCCATTATGACCATGTTGGTATGTCGGGAGGCAAGGTCTATAATGGAGCAGATGATGACGGTTCAGGCACAGTTACTGTCATGGAAATTGCCGAAGCTTTTGCCAAAGCAGCTAAAGAAGGCTCACGCCCTCGCCGCAGTATTTTGTTTATGACAGTTTCGGGTGAAGAAAAAGGACTGTTTGGCTCGTTATATTATACTGATTATGAACCCATATTCCCTTTAGAAAAAACAGTAGCCAAC
>JAYTNK010000522.1:0-4182 GCA_043748375.1 Cytophagales bacterium | reverse complement strand
TCAAGTTTGAACCTCTTTAGAGGTTCTAAAGCATATCCAAAAACAAAACAACCCCTTTATGGGGTTGAACTCACCAATAACCCCCAATGAAATTGGGGGAATATGGGTATATGAGAAACCAAAAAATTTGCTTTTTTCTTACACACTCCTTATCTTTGCCACACGCTTACCACCCACTCCCATGTTCTCCACCCTCCGCGAAGTCCTCGACCACAACCGACAAACCCAAAACCCCTACCTTGATTTAGGCAAACTGGGACTAATAGGTAATGAACCAGAACTCGATGAACTCAAAACCTTCGAGTGGGTGGAAACGCTTGTTTTTTCGAATGTGTGGTGGGAGTTTGACGAGAAAAAGAATGAATGGGTAAAACGTCAAAGTCAAAACATAGGCGAACCCAATCAACTTACCTCCCTGCCCACCCACCCACCCCAACTCAAGCAGTTTATACTCGCAGGTGATTATTACAATCCATTTAAAATTTCGGATATCTCCTTTTTGAAGGATTTGACAAACCTGACGAATTTAGACCTTAGAAACAATCAACTTTCGGATATTTCCTTTTTGTCAGGTTTAAGCGCGCTGACTACTTTAGAACTTACCTATAATAAAATTTCAGATATTTCCTTTTTGAAGGATTTGACAAACCTGACGAATTTAGACCTTAGCAATAATGAAATTTCGGATATTTCCTTTTTGTCGGGTTTAACAGGGCTGACTTCTTTAAATCTATGGTACAATCAAATTTCAGATATTTCCTTTTTGCAGGGCTTAAGCGCGCTGACTACTTTAGAACTTCACTCTAATAAAATTTCGGATATTTCCTTTTTGTCAGGTTTAAGGGGGCTGACTTCTTTAAACCTTGGGAGCAATCAAATCTCGGATATTTCGTTTTTGAAGGAATTAAAGGGTTTGACAAATTTATACCTAAGCAACAATCAAATCTCAGATTTTTCGGCTTTAAAGGAATTAAAGGGTTTGACGAATTTACATCTTCGCACCAATCAAATCTCGGATATTTCGTTTTTGAAGGAATTAAAGAATTTGACTTTGCTGAATCTTAGTAAGAATAAAATTAAACATTTTTCGTTAATTTTCTTAAATAGCTTACCCAATTTGAAAGAACTTTATTTGGAAGGAAATCCTATCCAAAATATTTTTTTGATGTGATGATAAAAGATGAATCTCATAATAGAAGGAGTAACTTGCTTAAAGTCCGTGCCTATTTAGAAAGCAAAAGCTAATATTTTACCCCTATCAACGCTTCCAAGCTAAAAAACTGCTCTGAAAATTTATTCGTGAAAGGATTGTAAAACATACATTTTACCCTATGCTTGGATACTTGCCTGATAATTAATGGTTTAAGTGTCGTATCTTTATTTTCTCTTGTGCCTTTTTTGTCATAGAGGGGAGGCAAGTTTGTTTCTTCTTGCACACTCAATACAAGCATTTCGGGAGGCAAGTATGAAATTTTGGGAAAACTTTTTAAGTCATTGCGTTTTTGCTCAAATAGTACGGTTTTGAGATAAACTCTTTCATTTTCTTTTACTTCTCCTTCAAATTGGTTATCAGGTAGCGTCAGAATTTTAATTACATCTTCTTCAAATGTAGAATGTAGCAAACTTGATTCGTGGAAAAATTGGTCTTTAAAACTGTTTTCCATCACTGAAAACCATTGACACCTGTAGCGTACAGCATCTGTAGCTTGTATCAAATTACCTGTATGCTCATCAAAAACTTCTTTGTTTTTAGTAGTATCAAGCACCACTTCCATAACAACCATACAAGGAGGAGTCGATAAATTAGCAATGATTTGATAGTCTGTTATAATGGTTTGTTCGTTTTCTTCTTCTGTTTCCTCTTTCAGTGTATAAACTGCACTTTTAAGGATAACCAAATCCCCTACTTGAAATTTTGCTTTTTCGACTTTTTCCATGTAGTTATGTTGTTTTTCCACAAATATAGCTACTTTTGTGAAATTGTGTTGGTTTGTAGGGTTTTTGTGTAGTGCGTTTGGGAGGCGAATGGTAGGCTTGCCTGCAAACATGTTGGGTAGCCTACAGCTATCTTGTATTGAGCATCTTTGAAAAGGATACTTTCAGGAAGATAGGTTTTGTATTTTCTTCATCAGGTATATCTTTCCTGCCCCTATAAGAGCAGATAATTATTACCCATTGCAAGATTTGCAGGCTATTGTTGATAACCTCCAATACATCTATAACGCTCATAAGAGTATTTTAGTTTAAAGGGTTAAACATTTATTTATTTACAAAAAAGTGGGACTCAAGAACTTGGGTACTGCCTCACTCCTGCGATACGGAGGTATGCCTACACTCCTAATTTCCACGCCCAAAGCAAACCTGCACAGTTTTTTTATAAAAGCAATATGGCAAACAAGAAACCTAAAACTTGGCTCAAAGGACGCGGGTATATGCACCTTACGCCCAAAATAGATGTAAAAAAACGCAGGGAAGACTTGACAAGAAAAATTAGCAACCCTAATTGGGTGGCAAAATATGCTTTTTTTCCGCTTGTAAAGCGTTATATAATCCAAAGAAGATACAAAAAAGTAGTAGGCAAGGATGGCAAAACTATCATGGCACACTTCGATAAGGTAAACCAGAAAAGCACAGCCAAAGAACGCCCTATCGAATATGCCACGCATTTAGACACGCTTATTTATGCCTACTACGCCCAAAAGATTTCAGAAAAATACGAGGCTATACTCCAATCAGATGCAGGCCTTAACGCAAGTGTGATAGCTTATAGAACTATTCCTACCAAAGATGGCTTTACAAACAAAAACAATATTCATTTTGCCAAAGAAGTTTTTGAATACATTTTAGCCAAAGGCGAATGTGTGGCTATGACATTTGACATCAAAAGTTTTTTTCCTTCCCTCAATCATGCACACATCAAAAATATGTGGATTGAACTATGGGGCGAAGGCGAAAAGCTTCCTCCTGATGCTTTCAATGTTTTCAAAGCCGTTACCCAATATTCGTGTATATATTTGAATGATTTGCGCAAAGGCATAGGATTTGATGAAAAAAGATTGGCTGAAATCCGCAAAAAAGGCATAGAAGCTTTTTTTGAAAGTCCTAAAGAATTGCGCGAAAAAATCAAAAATAAAGCATTGATTGTTTACAAAAACAAAGAAACAGGTATTCCACATGGCTTGCCTATCAGTGCTATGTTGGCTAACTTGTATTTGCTCAATTTTGACAAAAACATAGTGGAAAATGTGGTAAAAAAGCATAATGCTCTGTACCGCAGATATTCTGATGATATTGTGATTGTTTGTGATAAAAGCAATTTTGAAGCTATAGAAAAAATAGTAAATGAAGCCATCGAAGGCGTAAAAGTTGAAATTGCTAAAGCAAAAACAGAAGTGTTTTTCTTTGAAAAAGAAGATAATACCCTGAAAATTAAGCGAAAAGAAGCTAATGATACCTATAAGGAAAACATACCTTTGATATATTTAGGTTTTGAGTTTTATGGCGATAAAACGCTTATCAAGTCCGCCAATCTCTCCAAATACTATAGGCGTATGAAACAAGCAGTAAAACGAAAGTTCAAAAGAATCAAAAAACACCAAGAAGCCAATTTGCTAACAGAGCCTGTTATTTATACTAAAAGCTTATTTCGGCTATTCACTGCGGTAGGCAAGGCTGCCAAAAAAATAAGCCTAAAACGTACTGTCTTACAATTTGACAATATTACTCAAACACACCTATATAAAACCTTGCCTACCTTGCAAAGCAGAAAATATAGAGGCAATTATATTACGTATGCCCAAAAAGCAGACGCACTCGTTCCTCTTTCAGGGATAAGAAAGCAAATTAGTAGGCATTTTTCTATTTTGCGAAAGGCAATTCAAAGGCAAAAAGAAAAATATAATAGTTAATAGTGAAGAATTTTAAACGTTTTAGGAGCAGTTGTTAAATAATGTGGCTATTTGAAAGTTGAATCTAACAACCAAAAATCTTTTATTCTCGAAAAATATGCTTGCATCTCTGTCATAATGTGCAAAAACAATACTTTTTTATGGCTTTTTGATTATGCAGTTAGTAATTTCATGCGTTTACCCTACCAAAAAAATGTTTTCTGCTATATTGTAATAAATTTTGCAGTGTAAGGTAATCACATCTATACAACCATTATTTTTCACGTATGAAAAA
>JAYTNK010000521.1:0-6031 GCA_043748375.1 Cytophagales bacterium | reverse complement strand
AGACTTTGTGTCCATAAAAATAGGCAGGCAAGACCCGATATAATCGTTTTCCTCATGGTTTTTATATTTATATGCAAAATTAGTTATTTTCCTATAATTTTTGACTGATTTATATTTTATTTCAATTTATTTTATCAAAATGAAGCCAAAAAACAAGTTTAGCCCATTTGTAAGCATACCAAACTACTTTATAGTTATCACGATTTTTCTAACCTACTATGACAATATAAAAAACGAGAAAAATTGTATATGAGCGTTGCTAACCGATAAGGCACGCTTAAAAGTTGATTTATCCAAACCTTGTTTTTTATAATTATTATAGGTTATCTTTGCATAAAATTAAGAATTTTTATATAATATGCAAAAACAGATAGCTTCTTTTTTATTAGCAAGTTCACTTGCGATTGCCTCTCTGTGGGCTACACCCAAGCCTACGCCTGAACCCACTGAGGAGGGTATGTGGTTGTTGTCCATGATTAGTTCGATGAACTACGAAGACATGAAAGCCAAAGGGCTAAAACTTACTGCTGAACAGATTTACAGCCTCAATAAAGCGAGCTTAAAAGATGCGGTGGTATCGTTTGGCGGCTTTTGTACAGGGGAAATGGTATCTGCCGAAGGACTTCTAATAACCAATCATCACTGCGGTTATGGGCAAATTCAATCACATAGCACTGTAGAAAAAGACTATCTAACCAATGGTTTTTGGGCCATGAACCGTGGCGAGGAACTCCCTAATACAGGCTTAACTGCTACGTTTATTATACGAGTAGAAGATGTAACTGCACAAGCCCTCAAGGGCATTCCCGCGAACGCTACAGAAGAAGAACGCAAAAAGATAATTGATGCGAACTTGCCTGCCATTATCGAGGCGGCTACAAAAGGTACGCATCACAAGGCTATTATTCGCCCTATGTTTTACGGCAATGAGTACTATATGTTTGTAACTGAAACCTTCAAAGATGTACGCCTCGTGGGTGCGCCTCCCGAAACTATAGGCAAGTTTGGGGGTGATACAGATAACTGGATGTGGCCACGCCATACTGGTGATTTTTCAGTATTTCGCGTTTACGCAGGCAAGGACAACTTGCCTGCCGATTATTCCAAAGATAATGTGCCTATGAAACCACGTCACTTTTTTCCTATTTCTTTGAAAGGCATACAAAAAAATGACTTTACAATGGTAATGGGTTTCCCTGGTCGTACTCAAGAATACCTTACTTCTTACGCTGTCAAATTATTGCAAGAAGACATCAATCCTAATAGAGTCCGTTTGCGTGATGTACGCTTACACAAAATGCACGCTTTCATGGAAGCCTCGCCTACAGTACGTATTCAATATTCAGCTAAATATGCCAGCATTGCGAATTATTGGAAAAAATGGGATGGCGAAAATCGCGGTTTAAAACGCGCCAATACTATCGCTAAGAAAAAAGCTATAGAACGCGAATTTGATACTTGGGTAGCCCAAGATAATACAAGACGCGAAAAATACGGGAACTTAATGCCATCTTTTGCTACTACTTATCAAGAATTAAGTAAGGTCGACCTTGCGCGTGAGTATTTTAGCGAAGCGATTTTAGCAATTGAACTTTTTGATTTCACTTATGATGTGCAAGACATAGTAGGTACTACAACAGGCACACTTTCGGCAGAGCAAAAGGAGAAATTAACCAGTCTTGCTACGGCTTTTTTCAAGGATTTTCACGCACCCTTAGACCAAGAAATATTTAAAGTTTGCATCAAGGCCTATCAAAATGACATTCAGGCGGCTTTGCACCCGTCCTATTTTCCAGATGCCACAACTTTATATAAAAATTCAGTGCTTGCCTCCCAAGCTACTTTCAAGGCGTGGTTAGAAAAAGGCGATATTGCCTCGTTAGAAAAAGATGAGGCGATTAAGTTTATGAAGGAATTTATGCGTTTATATTTCAGTAGTATTCAACCTGTAGCCCGTAAATGCAATATGCAAATCGATTTGCTACAACGTACTTACTTGAATGGCTTGCGTGAGATGCAACCTAACCGCAAATTTTATCCTGATGCTAATTCCACCCTTCGCCTTACGTATGGGAAAGTTGATGATTACTTGCCTGCCGATGGCGTGTATTATGCACCTACTACTACGCTTGATGGCGTATTCGAAAAGGAAAAAATCACCACAGAATACAATGATTACAAGGTTTCAGAACGTTTACGCGACTTATATCAACGCAAAGATTATGGAGATTATGGTGTAAATGGCAAACTGCCTGTTTGTTTTGCTGCATCTAATCATACTACAGGTGGAAATTCAGGTAGCCCTATTATCAATGCAGAAGGCGAACTCATTGGTGTAAATTTTGACAGAAACTGGGAAGGCACAATGAGTGATATTTCGTATGATGTTACACGTGTACGCAATATTGGAGTCGATATTCGCTATGTATTGTTTATAATTGACAAATTTGCGGGAGCTTCACATTTGATAAAAGAAATGAAACTGATAAAGTAATTCGTTTTTTTGCTTAGTAGTTGGCAGGCAAGTTATAAACTTGCCTGCCTAACCAAAGTAATTTAACCCAAGTTGTGCGTTATATTATTTTTTCCATAGGATAGGGGTTGCAACCCCTATCCTATGGAAAAAAAGAACTGGAAAATAGACTTTTTTGCAAAAAAATGCTGTTTTTATATGGTTTTTCGTCAGAAAAAGCATAACACACAACTTGGGTTAATTTAATATTATTCTCCAATTTTTTATTCAGCAGTTGGCAGGCGAGTTGTAAACTTGCCTGCCTAACCAAAGTAATTTAATACTATTCTCCAAAAACGATTTTGCCGAGTTCCAAATTTTGCCCGTTGCGTAATTGCGCTACTTCTTTTGTTTCTTCACGAAGGCGCGTAAACTTGTAAACGGCTTCTCCCTTTGTATCAAAATCAATATCACCATAAAAATCAATAATCATTTCATTCATCACTTGGGTTACGTCTTGTTCAGATAATTTTTCAATATTATTTGCTTGATTGATAGTAGCACGCAATTCGGAAAGCGAAATAACTTCTTTATCGCTTAGATAAATAGCCTTCATAACCCGTTTACGAATATTTGCCATTTTACGCTTTTTGCGCAAGAAGCCAATATTCAACCATCGCATGAAAGGTACACTGAAAAAAATAACACAAAAAATAAAAGGTATCCACCCCAATAGAATGAACAGCCATGTATCGTTCGAAGAAAAATTCATACCGCTCTGGTCGGGATTTGCTTGTACCGCCAAGAAGATGCAGGCAAAGACAAGGTTAAACGTACACATAAATGTTATCCAAAAATTTCGCCAAAAGGTATTGCCTGTGAGCTTATATTCGGGTTCATACTCGTCCCAATACCAAACTATAGGGGCTTCTTTGGTAGTAGTCTTTTGGCGAGCAAGGTCTGTAAAATCACCATAAAGCACACTTTCAGTACTTATTTTGGCATCACCTTGGTAGCGTACAACAAGCTCCGACAAGAAGTTTTCTGCCTCGCCTCCTTTCCAGCCTGCGAGTGCCACTATTTCGGGTACAATTACAAGTCCTTTTTGCGCACGAATATAGGCGGCTGCCTCTTGTTGATTGGCTAAAGGATTTACCTCTACACGTGGCGGTCCAAATACATAATCATAAACAGAAGCTACAAAACTCTTTGAGTTTTTATGGGTAGGCGAGCGGTTAGAGCCGTATTCTTGGTATGAGTAGCCGTGCATATCCATCGTGTAATGCACGTAGGCAGTATGCGTATTCCACGTAAAGGCAGTTTCAAAAATTTCCCATAATACTTTGAATACTGAACCTAATCCTTCTCCTTCTCCACTATCGCCATCTTTATTGCCTGCCAGCGAAGCTACCACTATCGCTATTAAAATTAATACAAATAATGAAAAATAGGCTACAAGTGTTATCGCAATCCATAATTTAAAAACGAAAACAAATAGTTGCCAAAGCCATTTTTTTGCGAGTCTATTCCACTCAGCCCATGTACGTTCACCTCGTTTATGGGGCGACACCCCAAAATCATACACGAGGTCGCCATTTTCAGTTATTTTCAACTTACAAGTGTACTTTACCATGAGGCGGTCGAGTATTTGCTTGGCTTTGTCGGTACTATAACCTGTAATAGCGGCGGCATCACCCACTGTGAATACATGGTCGCGGTCTAATAGTCGTTTTTCTAATACTTCTAAACCGTCAATGAGTGCTGGAGAATTATCCATAATAAAAATAGGGTGGGTAGGTAGGTAAGTAATGATTAAAAACTCAAATATTGTGCTATTTTTGCAAAAAACTACTTTAAAACCAAGCTATGCAGATGCTTCGCAATATTATGCTTTTTTTAGTATATATCATGTCTTTATCTATGTGTTATGCACAAAAGAACCGTATATTCCAACACAAAGATATAAAAAAAATATTACTAAAACATCAAACGGTAGCTATTTTACCTTTTCGAGTGTCTATTGAACGAGGCGAAAAGCGGTCAGATGATAGCACAGAACATACGCTACGAGGAGAAGCACAACGAGAAAGTTATAATATTCCGCTTACAGGAACTTTTCTATGGGTGCATTACAAAAAAGAAAATGCACCAGCCTTACAATCATGGGACAAGACGCAGGATATTTTGGCAAGTATTGCTTACAAGCCTATAGAAAGTATCTTAACAGACTCTTTACGTAAAATAGCCAAGGCACTAAAAGTAGATGCACTTATTTTTGGTATTGTGAATATGTATGAAGATAAATATACCACTAATTTTGGCAGAACGCAGTTTGCAAGCGAGGAGATTGTGAGCATACATTGCTCCATTTATGATGGCGAAACAGGCGTGCTTATTTGGCAAAATGAAGATAGCACAGCCTATTCTTTGCGTTTAGAGGAGCGTGTTTCATTGGGTAAAAATACAGAAATAATCCTTGCGCGTATCTTTGAGCGATTACCCTATTTTAAAGGAAAGCAAAAAAAGAAGTAGTAAACATTCCTACATTTTATGCTGAGGTATTAACAATGAATTAACAAACAGTGCGTTTATCTTTTGCCTTAACTTGCTTTTATTTGCGAATAATCGTAATAAACCCGTTAAAATAATGAAAATAATACTTTGTAGCCTTTGGGCACTGCTTACTTGTTCGCTTGCATCTGCTCAAATAGAAAAAGGGCGTATGTACTTGGGCGGAAATATTGGATTTTCGCAAAACACCTTCCGCCCATCAAGTGCTACACAATTTAAAACGACTGAAACAAATTACACTGTTACGCCTTCAATTGGTTATTTAATCAACAATCGGGTATCATTAGGCGTTTACATAGGATACCAAAACCAACGCACCCGCACATTTAGCCCTAATTTATCATTATCAGACCAAATTCGTGCAAGAAATAGCACTTTTTTTGGAATTCATAGCCGTTATTATATTGACACAAGCTATGAGAAATTCAAGTTTTTTGTCCAAACAAGTGCTAGTTTGGGGTTTGTAACAGAAACGAATACTTTGGCAAATGAACGATATTTAGATATATCTGTATCACCTAATTTCGCCTATTTCTTTACTAATAAGTGGTGTTTAGAATTAAATTTTACAGGTATTGCCTATAATAGTTCCCGTATAAGAAATACTACAGGAAATGTGCAATTATATGATTATACACATTCTTTTATACTAAGCGCGCAATCTTTCAATCCAAGTATAGGAATTCGTTATTTTTTCAAATAAAAAAGGCTATAGCCCCGAAAAAACTTTTTTATGCCGTTGTTCGTATTTCGAAAAATGGGTGTAATTTTGTGCTATAGTTATACTTTTCTAACCGATTTTTTCCGCTTTGAGCGAAGCGGAAAAAATCGTTTTCCATTCACAAATCGTTGATTAACAACGAGATGCTCATTTTTTCTGATAATATTATGTAATTCGGAACGTTCCAAATCTGATAAGCTAACTTTGTATTTCATTGCCATGATATGCTTGTTTTTGTATGCAAAAGTATATGCAAAAAAACGAATATTCAAAATTTCCTAAACAGT